>NZ_VPED01000021.1:0-55371 GCF_013417335.1 Acinetobacter sp. YH16031 | reverse complement strand
CATGAGATGCCTGTGTATCGCTTGAACTGAGGATCAGAAAGCTTGTTTGAATCGATGTATTTCATCCGCAGATTATGCACGAATGCTAAGAAGTCCGGAGTGCAAATATTAACCAAAAAGAAGATCGTTTTTTGATTTATGAAAGAGATCTATTAAAGCCATTATAAGTATGGCTCCCCATGTAATTGAGGCTAATTCTCTGGTATTAAATTGATCCATAATTGTAAAAATTACTTTAATTTTAAGAGTTTAGTATAATTCAATTTACACGATTGTTTAATCCCTCCCAACCTCCCTTTAAAAAGGGAGGAGCTGTCACGTAATTAAATTGATACGTGAAAGTCCCCCTCTTTGAAAAAGAGGGGTTAGGGGAGATTAAAAACAAAAAAATCCCCTCATTAGAGGGGATTTTTTCTTCTCTAAATTAGAGGGCTCTTAAACCACTGAATCATCCAGATTTGGCGCTAACCAGCGTTTTGCTTCATCCAGTGTCCAGCCTTTACGTTTCGCATAATCTTCCAGCTGATCGCCAGAGATTTTGCCTACGTTAAAGTATTCAGTTTGCGGGTTCGCATAATAGAAACCGCTGACTGATGAAGGTGGCCACATCGCAAAGCTAGAAGTCAGGTAAGTACCCATCTTCTCAGTAGTACCTAACCAGTCAAACAATGGTGCTTTTTCAGAATGTTCAGGACAAGCAGGGTAGCCCGGTGCAGGACGGATGCCGACATACTTCTCTTTGATCAATTCATCATTGTCTAGAGTTTCATCTGCCTGATAGCCCCAGAACTCTTTACGGATCCGCTGGTGCAGATGCTCTGCAAAGGCTTCCGCAAAACGGTCACCCAAGGCTTGAACCATAATTGCATTATAGTCATCACCTTTGGCTTTATATTCCTGAGATAACTCTTCCGCACCGAAGATCGAAACCGTAAAGCCACCGAGGTAATCTTGAGCTACATCTTTAGGCGCAATAAAGTCAGCCAATGAATAGTTCGCTTTACCGGTCACTTTGTCAGATTGCTGACGCAAGTGCTCAAAAGTATGCGTTACATTGCCAGTTTCATCAGTCACGGCAACCGTATCTGAACCAGTACGATTTGCAGGGTAGATGCTGAACGTTGCACGCGCATCGAAACGTTTATTGTCGATGATGTCTTTCAACATCGCTTGCGCTTGTGCATACAGGTCACGTGCTGCTTCACCAACGACTTCATCTTCAAGGATTTTCGGGAATTTACCCGCTAGACTCCATGAGATAAAGAATGGTGTCCAGTCAAAGTATTCAACCAGAGTTTCTAAAGGATAGTTGGTGAAAGTTTGTGAACCGATGAAGTTTGGTTTAAATGGCGCATTCTTGTCGAAGTCAATTTTAAAACCATTTTCAACCGATTCAGCATAAGACAGCTTCGCTGCTTTCGGCTGTTTGTTGGCAAGACGGGTACGGATTTTTTCATAATCCGCTGCATAGTCTGCTGCCAGTTTTGGTTTCATTTCGGCAGATAGCAATTGAGTTGCTACACCCACCGCACGAGAAGCATCGGCTGTGTAGTACACGCCATCATTCTGGTATTGCGGGGCAATCTTAACCGCAGTATGCGCTTTAGAAGTCGTCGCACCACCAATCATCAATGGAATGTTAAAGCCTTTACGCTGCATTTCTTTGGCAACGAATACCATTTCATCCAGAGAAGGGGTGATCAGACCAGACAAACCGATGATGTCAACTTTTTCATCAATCGCAGTTTGCAGAATCTTTTCACATGGCACCATGACACCAAGGTCGACCACGTCATAACCGTTACAGCCAAGAACAACGCCGACGATGTTCTTACCGATGTCATGCACGTCACCTTTTACGGTCGCCATCAGGATTTTACCTTTGGCTTCGCCTTGAGTTTTTTCCGCTTCAATGTACGGGTTCAACCAGGCCACGGCCTGTTTCATCACACGTGCAGACTTCACCACCTGTGGCAGGAACATTTTACCGGCACCGAACAAGTCACCGACCACATTCATACCGGCCATCAATGGACCTTCGATGACATCGAGTGGACGAACGGCTTGCAAGCGAGCTTCTTCAGTATCTTGGTCGATATAAGTCGTGATGCCTTTGACTAGCGCATATTCAAGACGCTTTTCAACTGATTCATTACGCCATTCAAGGTTTTCTTCGGCTTTTTGCGCGCCGCCTTGACCACGGTATTTCTCAGCAATTTCAAGCAATTTTTCAGTTGCTTCATTGCCGCTTTCGCCCTGGTTACGGTTCAGGATTACATCTTCAACTGCATCTTTCAGGTCTTTGTCGATGTCATCGTAAATAGCCAGTTGGCCGGCATTCACAATACCCATAGTTAAACCTTGCTGGATACCGTAGTACAGGAATACCGCATGGATCGCTTCACGTACCGGTTCATTACCACGGAATGAAAAAGATACGTTGGAGATACCACCAGAAATCATCGCATTTGGCAGGTTCTGTTTAATCCAGCCAGTTGCTTCGATGAAATCGACTGCATAGTTGTTGTGTTCTTCGATACCGGTTGCTACCGCAAACACGTTCGGGTCGAAAATGATGTCTTCAGATGGGAAGCCTACTTCATTCACCAGCACGTCATAAGAACGCTTACAGATTTCTTTTTTGCGCTGTGCAGTATCGGCCTGACCATTTTCATCGAATGCCATGACGATCACGGCTGCACCGTACTGACGGCAGAGACGGGCGCGTTCTACAAACTCGTCATAACCTTCTTTTAAGGAGATTGAGTTAACAACGGCTTTACCTTGGACGCATTTCAGACCTGCTTCAATGATTTCCCATTTTGATGAGTCAATCATGATTGGCACACGTGAAATATCAGGTTCAGATGCCACCAGATTCAGGAAGTGCACCATCGCACCTTCTGAATCGAGCATGCCTTCATCCATGTTGATGTCGATGATCTGTGCACCAGCTTCAACCTGTTGACGCGCAACATCTAGTGCTTCAGCGAAGTTTTCTTCTTTGATCAGACGCAGGAATTTTTTAGAACCAGTGACGTTAGTACGTTCACCGACGTTCACGAACAATGAATCTTTGGTAATGTTAAATGGTTCCAAACCACTTAAACGACATGCTGGTTCAATTTCAGGGACCTGACGCGGAGCAATACCCTCAACTGCTTGAGCAATCGCGCGGATGTGATCGGGAGTGGTACCACAACAACCACCGGTGATGTTGATTAGACCACTTTCAGCAAATTCTTTAATGAAGGCTGCAGTTTCTTCCGGCGTTTCATCATAACCACCGAAAGCATTTGGTAAGCCGGCATTTGGATGCGCAGACACAAAAGTACCCGCCACATCAGACACAGTTTTTACGTGTGGACGCATTGCATCTGCACCCAGTGCACAGTTGAAACCAATCGAGATCGGTTCTGCATGACGCATTGAGTTCCAGAACGCTTCCGCAGTTTGGCCCGTTAATGTACGGCCAGATGCATCAGTAATCGTACCGGAAATCATGATTGGCAATTCAGTGCCCAGTTCTTTAAACACTTCTTTCACTGCAAAGATGGCAGCTTTGGCGTTTAAAGTATCGAATACGGTTTCGATCAGGATGATATCGACACCACCTTCAATCAAGGCCTTGGTTGATTCGATGTAATTCACTTTCAATTCGTCAAAAGTGATATTACGGAAGGCAGGGTCATTTACATTTGGTGAAATCGACGTAGTACGTGATGTCGGACCAATTACACCTGCCACAAAACGTGGTTTTTCAGGCGTTGAATATTTTGCACAAGCTTCTTTAGCCAGGCGTGCTGCTTCACGGTTGATCTCAGGAACCAGATCTTCCATGTGATAGTCAGACATTGAAACACGGGTGCCGTTAAAGGTATTGGTTTCAATAATATCGGCACCGGCTTCAAGATACGCTTCGTGAATGCCTTGAATAATCCGTGGCTGAGTCAGCACAAGTAAGTCGTTATTGCCTTTAAGGTCGTATGCCCAATCAGCAAAACGCTCACCACGATAATCGGCTTCTTCCAATTTATGGCGCTGGATCATGGTACCCATCGCACCATCGATAATTAAAATTCTCTTGGCAAGAAGTTCTTTTAGGGTGGCAAGTGTGGACATTCAAACTTTCTCAGTAAGCATCAAAAACGGCAATAATCTTAACAGATTAGTGCGCAGTTTTCTGTAGTGCTTATACAGAATGCTGGATATGCTTGATATGAAAATTTGATAAAGAAACTCAGGCCGAGATAGAAAGCTGAAAACAGATGGAAAACTGAAAATTAAAGTTTCTGATAAAAGTGTGCGACTGGAAAATAAAATGTAAGCAGCTTTCATCAGAGTGTCATATGACAAAGCTAATCTTTAGTCAAATATGACAGGCTCGGAAATATGACAGCCGGGTAGGAATGATCAGATATATTGCAAAACATGAATAAAGCCGGGTGATTCAAGCGTTTTATTTTTAATAAATATTTGATTGTATTTATATATTTTTAAAATTTAGAGCATGTGGTTACAGGATAAACGGCAACGAGAAAGTCTAAAAAACTGGTTTATATGACAGCACTTTGTCATATAATTGTCACAATTTAACTGAACAATATGGGGATTCTTGAATCCTCTATTCCTGCTTGCATGAATTCTAATCAAACTCCCTTAGGTTCAGCACAACAGTCGCCTTCTGATAAGCCGGCCAATGTTCATGTGCCAACACCGAAATTTTTTATGCCGGTGTTTCTGACTCTAATTATCTCCACGCTGATCTATATCGGCTTCCAATTGACTTCAGATTTAGCTCATGTCCCACCGATCGGTCTGTATTCAATGATTCTTTTAGGCACGGCGTTATTCATTGCGCTGGGCTTTGAATTCGTCAACGGCTTCCACGACACGGCCAATGCGGTTGCGACCGTGATTTATACCAATGCATTGTCTGCACCCGTTGCAGTCATGTGGGCAGGTTTTTGTAATTTCCTTGGGGTAATGGTGGCCAGTGGTGCTGTTGCATACGGAATCATTGCATTATTGCCTGTCGAACTGATCATGAATGTCGGCACAGGTGCCGGTTTTGCTATGGTTTTTGCCATGCTGATCGCTGCGATTCTCTGGAATTTGGGCACCTGGTTTCTTGGTATTCCTGCTTCCAGTTCACATACCTTGATCGGTTCGATTCTGGGTGTGGGCATCATGAACTATCTGTTGAATTCGGGTGGTGGCGCTTCTGGTGTGGATATGGAGCAGGTGCTGAAAGTTGGTAAAGCATTGCTGTTTTCACCTTTGATCGGTTTTGCTTTTGCTGGAGTGCTATTCCTGCTGGTGAAAAAGATCTTCAGAAAGCAGCTTGAATTGTTTAAGCCACCTGAAGGCAACAAACCACCACCACCGCTGATTCGTGCCATTCTGATCTTTACCTGCACTGGTGTAAGCTTCGCGCATGGTTCAAATGATGGTCAAAAAGGTATGGGTCTGATTATGCTGATCTTGATCGGCTGTGTACCTTTGGCATATTCACTGAATAAAAATCTGGATGCAGCACATATCCAGTCTTTTGGTCAGTTGTCTGCGCAAACGGCTGATGCGATTTATCCGCAGCATGCAGATATTCCAGACGAAAAAGCACGTGCCATCATTACCACATACATTCAAACCAAAGAATTGAATGCTGAGGTTGTTCCTGCATTGGCAAGCCTGACAGATCATTTGGGTGATAAAGTTGGTAGCTATAGCAATATCAAGGATGTTCCAGAAGCACAAGTTTCAGAATTCCGTAATGACATGTACCTGAGTACCACAGCGTTTAAACGTCTGGATAAAGCAGAAGCTTTACCGGCAATGAGCGAGGCTCAGGAACAAACCGTTGATGAGTATCGCGACAACCTGGATTCATTCCTGCAATACATTCCAACCTGGGTGAAAGTGGCAACAGCCTTGGCACTTGGTCTGGGAACGATGGTCGGCTGGAAACGAATTGTCGTGACTGTGGGTGAACGGATCGGTAAAGAACATATGACTTATGGTCAGGGCATGTCTGCCGAGCTAGTTGCTATGTCTACAATCGCTGCTGCAGATGGTTTTGGTATGCCGGTATCTACCACGCACGTTCTAAACTCTGCAGTTGCAGGTACCATGGTGGCGAACAAGTCTGGCCTAAACTTTAAGATGGTGAAATCTATACTATCGGCTTGGGTGTTTACGCTGCCAGCAACGATCTGCTTATCTGGTGGTTTGTACTGGATTCTTCTGAAAGTTTTCTAAGAAGATTCGATGTAAAAAACGCTGCTGATGCAGCGTTTTTTTATGGGTGCTAGAAAAGTTTTAGCCTTAAGAAATAGCGATTTTCTTTCTGAAAATAAGAGACTTTTTATTATCTCATGGCTTTTAGAAATATAAGGGATGATGCTCCCTCTCCCTATGGGATGAGTAGCATTGCTGCGCAAGGGGGTGAGGGTAATCAGAAGGCTAAAAGTACTTTCAATAGAAGGATTAATAGCAAATTTCAACTAAATGTAAAAAATGAGTATTTCTTAGTCTTACTTTTGAAAGATGAGAAGTGCACTTCGCAAGGTAACAAAAATCTTTTGTTAGGCTGATGATATGTCCCTATATCACAGCCTAACGGCGACATCCATGTCGCCTGACCAATAAAATTGATTTCATCTTTATTTCAGAAAAAATTACTTCTTCAACTTACCCAACAATCCTTTCGGCAGTTTATCCGTTGCAAAACCATATAACGCAGCAAAAGGCAGAGCAGTACGTGCCAGATAAGCCACACGCCATAAACCGCCATGATTCGCGCCTGACATCATCAATTCAAGTGGATGATTAAGTTGTACATCAGGATTTGCAACAGACTCAGAGTTGCGTAAGTCATGAATCCACAATGCCGCCATAATCGCATTGGTGGTTTCAGGAGCGAATGCTTCTACATCAAATAGGCTGGCACCGTTAAATGCAGCTTTCAGCAGTGGATTCTTGGTCACAGAATAAGTCGTTGTTGAAGGAGCGATATTGATGCTCACTTGCTGCCCGTTAGCACGTGCCAATGTTGCACGCCATTGCTGGATGCGTTTAGCCAGTGCATAGTTCGGACCTTGCTCAATGACCAGACAGTCACAAACACTATAAGACTTATCGCCAACCTTAAACAGATCCTGCTTATTTTTCTGGAAAAAATGCTTGCGTGAAATCAGGGAAATGCCTTTGGTTAAGGTACTTTCCAATTTCGACAACTGCTGGTATTTGCTTTGTGAAGCCTGAACGACTTCTTCTGGAACTGCATATACATCCGTCGGGGTGCACATATACATCAGGCTGGTATTGGCTTTCTGCTTGCTGACATATTTCATAATAGCATCCATCGCCATGGAAACACGTACGTGCTTTTCACCATCCAGATAGGCAATTGCCGCCAAGTCTAAATCCTGTTCAAACTGAATCAGCCATTGAGCAATTTCAGGAATCTGAGTGAGCAGGTTAGCCCCCAGTTTTTCTTTTAAAATGTCCAGTGAAGTATCAGCAGGAAGCGCTTCAACTGATGGTGCATATAAAGTGGCGTTGCCTTGACTTACTGTATCTAAAATCTTGCCCCAGACACGAGTATTCGGCAGGTCAATCGCGACAATATTAGCTTTCCATTTCGACAACCAGGTTAGTGGACCTGCTTCAGAAGCGGCTCCAAATAGAACAGTGGTACGATCGGATAGGTCAAACCATTCCGGATGGGCAATACATTCACGCAGTGCATTGGCATGACTCGGTTCGACGATACCATGCTCTTCCCAAGACTGGATCTGATCCAGTAATGCTTGTCCTTGCAGTTTTTTGCCATGATAGGGCACATACCATTCTGGGGCTTTTTCAGACTGGCCTTTCAGCTGGAAAGTATTCAGGTTCTGCGCTGGTAAAGACATGACATCTTTCAGTAGATGCTTCTGGCCATCACGATAAAATTCAAAGCTGGCATGTGCAGTTTCCAGACCTTGCTTGGCAATACTCAGTGCTGCACCCGCAGAGCGTAATCCATCTTCAACCAGATGTTTAAAGTGCAGCGGATATTGCTTACGCCAGTTCTTTTCCTGCTGTGCTGCGGTAGCATGTACAGGATCGACTGCGCCTAAGGCTTCAGAAATAATATTACGGCCGATTTTCGATGTGCTTGGTTTTTGTTGTGAAGCAGAAATGGGAAATTGAAGACCGTCTAGGGAAGTGGACATGCAAAATATCTCGCAACTTACAGCAATTAATATACAGATGTATACATTATCGCTGCTAAGTTGCTTCCTGGGTTGGCATTAAATTCCAGTCTTGGGTCTTAATTTATTACGAGATGTTTCAAATAAAAAGGAAGCTTGAAGCTTCCTTTTTATTAATGGGTTAAAAATTAATTCGCTGTGCCTTTGATCAGTTCTTCCAGCATGAAAGCGGTATTGTCCAAACCCGCACCGGTGATGTACCAGGCATCAGCATTCACATAGATCACTTTTTTCTCTGCCAAGGCTTTGGCATTTTTTAGGGCAGGGTGTTTCTGAATATTATCCTGAGCGGTGTATTTCTGGGTATTCACTGCACCACGATCCAGGACGATGATGTAATCCGGATTCTTCTCAACGGCTGCTGTAATACGCTGAACATTTTTCTCCGCTGCTTTCAATGCTTCTGGAGAGCCTGCTTCTGGACGGGGTGCATCCGACTGTTCAGAGGGGTCCAATACCGGTTTAAACCCTGCTAATTCATAGACAAAACCGAAGCGGTCATTTTCTGCATGTGGCATAAAGTTTTCACCAACTGCAAACAGCATCAGTGCAGTTTTGCCTTCAGTCTGCTTTTTAAGCTGTTGTTGTAACGTTGCGATTTTACCGAGCTTTTCAGTAGCAATTTTCTCTTTACCAAATGCACGTGCCAAGACATGGGCACGTTCCGTCAGATTGGTAATATATTGGCTAGTATCTGGAGAAAGATCTAAAGTCGGAGCAATGCCTTTAACAGCCTCGGCTTTGGAAGCCGAACGGCCACCGACAATAATCAGATCAGGTTTTGTAGTTTTTAGTACATTGAGATCCGGTTCGAACAGTGAACCAGCTTTGTTGAATTTGTCTTGCTGATATTTGCTTAAGTTGCCTGCAAAGCTTGCTGCAGGCACCAGTTGAGCTTCCAGCCCTAGTGCATTCAAGATATCCAGTGCTGAAAGGTCATATACTGCGATCTTTTTCGGGACTTTTTTGAGTTGAATATTTTGGTTTTTATAGTCAAAAGTGATCTGTGCAGAAACTGTAAAAGAAGTTGTCAGTCCTAATATCGTGGCAAGTACTAAAGTCTTAAATTTCATGTTTATTCCTCTAAATTCGCGACAAGATTAGCATAATTTTTGGAAATGAAAATCATTTACATATGTGAATGATTAAAAAAGGGATAATTGCTATCCCTTAATCACTCAAAACTTTAGAAAGGGATTTGGGTTAGTTTATTCAGGAAATGCGGAATAAGTCGTGGTTCCAGAATAATCGTCATCACCACACCATACGCTGCACCCCAAAGATGGGCACTGTGGTTGATATTGCTGTTGCCGCGTTTGCCCGACCAGATGCTATAGGCCACATATAAAACAGCAAAAATAATGGCAGGTACGGGAATAAAGAACACGAAAATCAGTTTCCATGGCTCAAATAGAATATAAGCGAACAGAACCGCGGATACTGCACCGGAAGCACCCAAGCTGGCCCAGCGCGCATCATTTTTATGTTTCAGATAACTTGGCAAAATTGCTGCAACCAGACCACCCAGATAAAACAGGATAAAGCCCAGATCATATAAATACTGACGATAAAAACTTTCAATAATGCTGCCGAAAAAGAACAGCGTGATCATATTGAACAGTAAATGCGTGCCATCTGCATGGATAAAACCATGGGTAATGAAACGGTCATATTGACCACGTTGCATGGCAGGCGGCCAGAAAATCAAACGATTCATTACCGTTTCTTTTGAAAAAGCAATAAAAGAAACAATACAGGTGATCAGAATAATAGTGACAGTATGATTAAAAGGTAAATCAAGCATATAAGTAATTCTGGTTCTATCTATTTGACAATGATCATGCCATTAAAACAAATCTAAAGTGCGACTTTTATAATAAATCCGACAATTTTGGTTGAATTTTTATAATTACCCCGCATCTTCAGTTAAAATAGCAGCTTCAGCTTGAGGAAATTATTGTTATGTCGACTGAGAACAGCAACACTCCGGTTGCAGAAGAAATTCCAAATCTTTTGATTACACCGACAGCACAAGAGTATTTAAAGGATCTATTGGACAAACAGAATACACCAGGTATTGGCGTACGTGTGTTTGTAGAAAATCCGGGTACACCGCGCGCTGAATGTTGCATGGCTTATAGTGCACCTGATGAGGTTGTACCTACAGACTATAAGCAGGAATATCCAGATTTTCCGGCCTATATTGACTCTCCGTCAATTCCATACTTGCTAGATGCAGTTATTGACTACAATAAAGACCGTTTTGGTGGTCAGCTGACTTTCCGTGCACCAAACTCTAAAGTGCCACGTGTCGGTCCTGATGCCTCTGTAGAAGAACGTATTACCTATGTGCTTCAGTCAGAAATTAACCCGGGTCTTGCAGGTCATGGTGGTAACTGTGCACTGGTTGAAGTGGTTGAAGATCCTGAGCATGGCTTAACTGCGGTTCTTAAATTTGGTGGTGGTTGCCAGGGCTGTTCAGCAATTGATGTGACTTTAAAACAAGGCGTTGAAACGACCTTGAAACAGCACATTCCTGAGTTGGCACGTGTCGTTGACCAGACTGACCATACCCAAGCTGAAGGTGCTTATTTCAAATAAGTCTTTAAGCTATTTAAGTTTAACTTAAAAAAGACCTCGAATATTCGAGGTTTTTTTAACAATACTAAAGTTAATGATAATAATTATTAATAACAATTGCATTTAGATGTTTTTTCGTTACAATGCTTCACAAATTCATCACTTTTTATTCATAAATTACCTGTGGGGCACCTTCGGATATGAACAAGCCGTTTATGAAATCGACTTTAGCTTTTGCTGTACTTTCAACATTGGCTGCTTCAGTACAAGCACAAAATAAATCAGTTGAAGAGCAACAACCAGTCGCGCAGTCTGAAGCTACAAAACTGCAGACTATTGTTGTAACGGCAAGTGGTTCTGAAGTAAATGTAAAAGATGCTCCTGCTTCTATTACAGTCCTCACCGCAGAAGAAATTGCCAAGCAACCAGTAAAAAGTATTTCTGAGCTTCTGGCAAAAGTACCTGGTGTATCAGGTGGTATGGGTCTAAATGGTGAAGGTGCGAAAATTAAACTTCGTGGTTTACCTTCTGAATACTCTTTGATTCTGGTTGATGGACGCCGTATTGGTAATTCATCACGTACAGCGTATCGTACAGACTTACAACGTCAGGATTTAAACTGGATTAATCCAGAGAATATTGAGCGAATTGAAGTTGTAAAAGGCCCAATGTCGTCTTTATATGGTTCAGATGCGATGGGCGGTGTAATTAATATTATTACCAAAAAGACAGCTCAAGAATGGGGTGGCTCAGCGACTATCAATTTAGAAAAACCTGCAGATAGTACAGAAGGCGATACTCTTCAAATATCAGCAACTGCGAGTGGTGCAATCACAGATACAGTGAGTGCTCGTATTGCAGCAGGTCGTACTGAACGTGAAGCTGACCAGAATGTTAAAGATCTTGAAAGTTCAACAACTGGTATGCGTAATGATACGGTTGAAGGAAGTCTTGTTTACCGTCCAACAGATAATCATCAGTTTGAGCTTTTTGGTAGTTATGGTAGTCAAACCAATACGAATCCGACCTATGCACCAAATGTTTCTGATGGGGAATTCTGGTTAGGTTCAGCTGGTGATAAAAATGAAACAGAATCTCAACGTCTTGGTCTGGCTTGGGATGGAATATATTCTTGGGGAAGTTCAAATCTAAGTGTTTATAAAAATAAATATGATCGCAGTACTACAACAGAAGTTGATGGGGTATTTAGCCCAACTGTTCAAAAGACAGAATTAACTGTTGTTGATGCTAAAGTGAATTTACCGTTTGATTTTGTTGTGCCGCATAAATTAACTGTAGGTGGTCAATTCCGTTCTGAAGAATTAACCAATGATCGTACTTTAGGTATTGATTCAAATGGTGCACCTTCGATTGATGGTAATGATTACACAGGTGATTCAACAGTAGCGGCTGATGTTTGGGCGCTATTCTTTGAAGATATTTTAAGTATTACACCTAATTTCGATGTGACAATTGGTGGTCGTCTGGACAAAGATGAACGCTATGATGCGAACTTCAGCCCACGTGTATACGGTGTATATCATTTCAATGACGCATTAACATTCAAAGGCGGCGTTTCTACGGCTTTCCGTGCTCCTGATCTTGTTCAAACTGCGCCAGGTTTCAGTACAGGTTCACGTGGTAAAGGTTGTACTTCTCAATTTGGAACATATGATCCTGTAACTAATCCTACCGGTTTCCAAAGTAGCTATGATGCAAATACTAATCCGTTTGTAAACTGCTATAATACTGGTAATCCTAATCTGGAAGCAGAAGAATCAACAAACTATGAATTAGGCTTCCAATATGATGACGAAAAATATTCAGGTGGTTTAACTTATTTCCATACCGATTTTGATAACAAACTGGTGAACATGCCTGTTAAGCATATTCCTGCTGAACAAATTAATGACCCGCGTTATCCGAAAGGCGTATGGTATATCGCACCTGATAATGCTGAAAAAGCTCGTATTCGTGGCCTAGAAGGCACCTTTGCAGTTAATTTGACTGATTATGCACGCTGGTCAACAAATGCAACTTATTTATTTGAATCTAAAAATCTAGATACTGGTGCGGCATTAATCAGTACACCTGAGCTGTCAGTTCATTCAGCACTAGATTTACAAGCTTCTGATGCACTCGCTTTGCAAATGAACCTGCAATATATTGGTAAGCAATATACAACAGAAACAACAGATGCAAATGCGTGGGCAAAAGCCTATACCTTATATGGTGTGAATGCGAACTACACTTTGAATGATAATGTCACTGTGCGTGCTGGTATATCAAATTTATTTGATGAATCCATGGAAACTACCGATAGTTCTGAAGATTATTACTCAATTCAAGGTCGTACTTATTTCGTTGGTTTAACGACACGTTTCTAATTTTATAAGTAAAAAAAGCCGCTTTAAAGCGGCTTTTTTTAGTCTTCAATCTTTAAAATTTTTAAGGTATTTTCAGCATAATAGAATTTTTCCAGATAGGCACGGGCACGTTCACGTAAATAGCCCTGATGAATCATCTGCTGAATAATCGGTGTCAGCAATTCATTCAGTTCATGTTGAATCAATGCTTCATCAATATTTAGATCACGCAATAACTGGTCAAAGGTATGTTCCTGATTGCGTACATACCAGGTATAAATCCCGTCATGCAGTTGCTGCTGCATATATTCCGTCTGGCGCATATGATCCCAGATCTCGTGCCCTAAACTCACCGTCTGGTTCAGATCCTGGGTTTCAATATAGTTCTTGAGTACGGAAAGCGGCATGTCTTTAATCTTATGCCAAAGATTGGCCTGAAAATGATACAGCTTTTCATCATCGAAGTGCTGATTTAGCACATGCTCACTCATCTGGCTAAGTTTTAAAATATTTTTTTGCAAATAACGGGCGACCGTGTTGTCCAGACTGGTATCAGTGACATTTTCCAGAACAGATTTTCCCATTTTCATAAAACGGGAAACGCCCGGCACACTCTTGGCTATTACAGAATTGTCCAGATAATCCTGAATTGAATGCTGGATCAGTTGCGTAATCATGGCTGAAAAAGCAGGATTATTCACCACCGCTTTGATCAGGCGCTGACGATGACCACTTTTGCTGGCCACATATTGTGCAATTTTATCTATGGTCAGTACCGGAATGACATTGGCGATTTTGGTTGTATCATTGGCCGGATGGACCAGTGCGAACCGGATATGTTCAGCAATCTGCTCAATCAGAAAAGAGCTGGCAGCAGTACCCAGAATCTGCTTTTGTAGCAGCTGATTGATCAGTTCACAGCTCCACAGATCTTTTAGGTTCTGCTTGCGCAACCAGAGATAAAACTCATGAAACTCGCCTTGAATGGTTTCAGATTGAGAAAATACCTGATCAAGAAAATCAAGTTGAGCATCAATCAACTGCTCAATCATCGGGTGTTTCTGCATAACTTCTCTGAAACTTAATTGAAAGGAATGAGTTTATCAGCAAGTGGATTTTTTAGGGTCTGTGTCTTGGCCAGGAAAGGCAAATAATGTTGGGCGACCTGTTTTTCTGCTTCCAGAATCGGCATATGACCGACATTATTTAAAATCACCGGAGTTTCAGCACGTTTCAATAAAGAATATAGCTCTTTTACCACTTCGACATTAATAATCCGGTCCTGTTTTCCCCATAAAATCAAAGTCGGGGCTTCCACTGTACGGGTCAGACGGGCAAAGGTATCAGGCGTATACAGCCGGTTGAGCATTACCACCTGATCAATCGATTTGCTGGTTTGCTCAGAACGGGAAATCAGCAATTTTTCTTGTGCATGTCTAAGCTGATAAGGCATCGCTGGCGGATTCTGCATTAGCTGTTTGGAGACATCTTCCAGATCGCCCGGTTTACTGACAATCAGATCTTTGAGCGCATGCGGGTCTTTGGTATAAGGTGTATTGCCCATTTTATAGATGCCGGCACTATTCACTAGAAACAGGCTTTGGGTATCGAAAGGGTATTGGGATGCATAAACTGTCGCAATTGAGCCGCCCAAAGAATGACCGGCCACATGCAGATTCTTTTCAATCTTCAGGGTTTCGACAAAGGCCCGTAATTGCGAGGTGACATTGGGTACAGACAAATCAAAATCTGCTGGAATCCGGGTATCGCCATTGCTGGGCAAATCCGGAATGATGACATGATAATACGGTGTCAAAAACTGGGCGACGCGGTTCCAGTTGTCGCGTGTGCCTGCCAGACCATGAATTAGGATAATCGAGGGTTTGTTTTTTGCACCACCTTCGCTATAACTCCAGGTCACATCACCGACTTTCAAGGTTTTGGATTGTAGACCCGCCTGAATGCGTTGCTGGCTCAGATAAAGCTGTAAAACTTCGGCAGACTTGGCTTTCTGCGGCGTAAACAGATATTGGCTATGGCTCAGGCTGGATATGCTGAGACCTAGAGCGACTAAAGTGGAATAGATAATTTTTGAGCGCAATTTTATTATTTTTTTCATTAGCACTGTCCCCTGAAAAAACTGAGCAAAAACGCTCAAAATACTTCCGTGTTATCGATTTGCAATTTATAGATGAATCAAATCGTAATCTTTCACTTATTTTAAAGCATTCCTTAATATTGTACATCTGTTAATTATTAGCTTGAGCAGAAAAAAATGCCCAAAAAACGTGATGAACTTCACAGAAAAATTCCCAGAACAATAAATCATCAAAGAGCTAAAAATTTTACAGCTAATTTTTTTTGCAAGTGACATTCAAAAAATCTAGCAGTAAGATATTCCCACTAAAAACATCGATGGTAAAAAAGAATGCTCACAGCTCAGGAAGCTATAGATCGTCTTAAAAAGGGTAACCAGCGCTTTGTCAATGGTGAAACGCAGCATTTAAAATTATTATCGCATCAGCAACGTGCTGAGATGGCAGAAAGTCAGGAACCATTTGCTATTGTTTTAGGATGTTCAGATTCACGTGTACCCGCAGAAATGGTTTTTGACCAGGGGCTGGGTGATCTGTTTGTCATTCGGGTAGCAGGTAATATTGTTGCACCGTCTCAAGTCGGCAGTGTCGAATTCGCAGCAGAAAGTTTTGGTTGTCCGATTGTAATTGTCTTGGGTCATACGCATTGTGGCGCTATTCATTCAACAATTGAAGCATTAACCAATCCGGCAACACCACCATCTGCAAATCTGATGTCTATTGTGAACCGTGTACGTCCATCAGTTGAAATTCTAATGCAGACTGAACTAAAAGATGACCTGAATAAATTATCTAAACATGCAGTGCGCTCTAATGTGTTTGCTTCAGTAAATCAATTACGTCATGGTTCTGCAGTTCTAGAAAGCCTGATTGCTAAAGGTAAGTTACAGGTGATTGGTGCAGAATATTCACTTGAAACCGGTGAAGTGACGTTCTTCGACTTCTAAGTAAATTTCAAGATTTGATTTAGTTAAAGGCGCCTTAGAGGGCGCCTTTAATATAAGGATAAGCATTATTTAATAAAATAGTTTGGGCTTTGGCATTAGGGTGAATCTGATCCTGTTGCATCAGGCCTTTATTGCCAGCGACACCTTGCATAAAGAAGGGTAGTAATTTGACCTTATACTGCTGACTGACCACCTTATAGTTATTTTCAAAAGCCTTGCTATATGCCTGACCATAATTTGGTGGCATTTTCATTCCAAAAACAATGACATTCGCCTTGGCTTTCTGGCTCTGCTGTACCAGAGCTGCTAAATTTTCTTGAATCATTTGGGGTGGCTGCCCACGCAGGCCATCATTCCCGCCAAGCTCAATCACCACAATATCTGGACGGTGCGTCTGTAGCAGTTTCGGCAGCCTTGCCAAGGCACCACTGGTGGTTTCACCGCTCACACTTGCATTGACCACTTTATGCTGTTTCGGATAGTGTTGATCCAAACGCTTTTGTAATAAATGTACCCAACCTTGCTGTGGTTGCATGCCATAACCAGCACTTATACTGTCACCCACAATCATAATGGTCTTTGCCGACAGACTAAAAGGAATCAGGCATAGTCCAAAGAATACCAGGCAAGGCAATACACGATTTTTCTGATTTAGATCTTTCATATAGGACACGTATGATTCAAAGCAGCAACGATTCGACCATCATGCCACAAGCGATTATTTCTGCCCAGAAATTGACACAAAAGATACAACTTTCACAAAAACAACTGACTATTTTTGAAGATCTTTCGCTGGAAATTTTGACTGGAGAACAGGTCGCCATTACCGGACGTTCCGGTTCAGGAAAGTCGACTTTACTGGGCATTTTGGCCACTTTGGATCAGGCCAGTTCGGGGCAGTTAACCGTTTGTGGTGAGCTGGTATCGAACTTGAATGAAGAACAGCGTGCTTTAGTCCGGCTAAAAAATATTGGCTTTGTATTTCAGTCTTTCCAACTTCTGCCTCATCTTACGGCACTTGAAAATGTCATGCTGCCTTTACGTTTACAGCCAGATTTTAAATATAGCCATGCCGAACAAAAGGCGCTGGCATTGCTACAAAAAGTCGGATTAGACCGTCAGGCTCAGCAAACACCGAAAGTGCTGTCGGGTGGAGAACAGCAACGTGTCGCTATTGCCCGTGCACTGGTCAGTGAACCTAAAATCATTTTTGCTGATGAACCGACAGGTAATCTGGACGGGGAAACTGCCCAAGAAATCGAACAGCTGCTCTTTCAGTTAAATCGTGAATTAGGCACTACGCTGGTTCTGGTTACCCATGATCCTGATCTGGCCCGACAATGCCAGCGTCATTTTGAACTGGTCAATGGTCAGCTGATTAAACATGCGAGTGGAGGCTGATATGCAGCATCTGTTTCATCCTTTATTCAGACAAAGTTTTAACACGACAGGGATTTATCTGCTAATCATCGCGCTAACCTTAGCGATTAGTGCCACTACGGCGCTGAAGTTTAGTAATGAACAGATTCAGAACGCCGTTGCTTTACAGGCAGCCGAAATGCTGGCTGGAGATTTGGTGCTGTCTGATAATGAACCGCTAGCCCAGGAATGGCGTGACCAGGCCAGGCAGCTAGATTTACAGCAATCCGAAGTCACATTTTTCAGTACGATGGCTTATACCAATGATCAGTTTGTCATGGTGAATGTTAAAGCCATTGATCAGGCTTTTCCTTTACGAGGAGAGCTACGGGTTCAACCTGCAGCAGACAAAATCCAAGCGGGGGAAATCTGGCTGAGTTCACGGGCCATGGATCTGCTCAAGGTCAAACTGGGTGATGAACTGAATATCGCCGATGCTAAATTTAAAGTTACTGCAAAAATCGAGCAGGATTCTAATCAGGAGCTGGGTTTTTCTGGCTTTTCGCCGACTGTGATTATTGCTCAGTCTGAAGTGGCGCGCACCAATGCGATTCAGGTCGGTAGCCGGATCGATTATCGTTTATTAATGGCAGGCAATCCAGCCGATACCCGGCAATATGAAACCTGGTTCAAGCAGAAGATAAAATCTGAAAATGGGACTTCAGATGAAGCAGATGCTGAGGTTGAGGGACAAGAACTGGAACAGCAGGGCAGTCTACGCTTGCGTAATGCCAGCGAAGGCAATACCCGTTTAATGAAGCCAATTGCCAATCTGGATACTTTTTTGCAACTGGCCAATATTCTCACCATTTTATTATGCGGGATTGCCATTGCTTTAACTGCGCAGCGTTATGTACAGCAGAACCAGGATCATATTGCCTTGATGCGCTGTATTGGCGCGACCAAAAATCAGATTTTAGCGGCTTATCTGGCTTTGCTAGGGTTAGTGCTTTTAATCGCCATGCTGATTGGTAGTGTGATAGGTGTTGCATTGGGTTATGGCTTGCTGCAGCTCATGCTACAGCTTATTCCAAACTTGCAGCTTGAGTTCTCTGCTACGGCGATGCTGCTGGGGCCCTTGCCAATTGCCATGCTGACCAGTGCAGTGGTGTTACTGGGCTTTGTCATGCCGAGTCTGTTTCAACTCTTAAATACTCCTCCGATTCGGGTCATTCGTCAGCAGGAAAAATCCGTCCATTCGATGTTGTGGATGTTACTGACCGGAACCTTAAGTCTGATTATTTTCAGTGTGATTTTAACGGAAAATATCGTGCTGACAGCTTGGGTGATTGGGGCCATTATTCTGCTTTGTGCTGTTCTGTATTTTACGGTCTGGAGTATTTTAAAACTGCTGCGTAATCTGAAATTCAATCTGTCTGCCTATGTACGGACACCGTATCAGACCGCTTTACAGATTACTGCCTTAGCTTTAGGACTCAGCTTGATTAGTGTGCTGGCTGTACTGCGTACAGATTTACTTGATCGATGGCAGCAACAGTTGCCGGAAGGGACACCCAACCAGTTTGTCTATGGTCTGCCGCCTTTTGATATGCCTGACTTAAAAGCTCAGTTAGAACAGAATGGCTGGAAAAGCACGCCGCTTTATCCCAATATTCGCGGGCGCCTGGTAGCGAAAAATGATCATCCTTTTGCTGCTGAACTGGTCAAAAAGAGTAATACCTTAAGACGTGAACTGAATCTGACCCAGTCGGATCGCTATCCTCAGGATAATGTGATTGTTCAGGGGGAGGCAGGATTGAAACAGCCGGGTGAGGTTTCGGTCGAAGCCAATACTGCACAAGAGCTGGGCATCAAACTGGGAGATAAGCTCAGCTTTAGCCTGCCTGAAGGCATACTCGAAGCCAAAGTGGTGAATCTCAGAACGGTAGAGTGGGAGAGTTTTAGTCCAAACTTCTTCTTTATCTTTGCACCGAATACTATGGATGCCAATGCGGGCAGTTATCTGGGCAGCTTCTATGTACCGGAAACAGACAAAGATAAACTGGTGAATCTGGTTCAGCGTTTTTCCAATACCGTATTCATTGATGTCAGCCTGATTCTGGAAGAAATCAAACGAATTGTGAATGTGCTGGTACAGATCATTACCATTCTGGCTGTGCTGGTCAGTGTATCCGGTTTTCTGGTACTGATGGCCTGTCTAAACCTGCTCATGGATGAACGTAAACGTGAAGTGGCTTTGCTCCGGTCTTTGGGTAGTTCCAAACAGAAGCTGAAAACCATGATGAGTCTGGAAATCGGTTTTATCGGACTATTCGCCGGTATTGTTTCATGTCTGTTTGCAGAAGTGATCAGCGCCATTGCCAGCTATAAGATGGATCTGATCATCCAGCCTCATTGGGAAATCTGGATTATCCTGCCTGTGTTTATGACTGTATTATGTACCCTGATCGGGCGTTATCGTCTGAGTTATCTTTCCGAGATTCCACCTTTACAAAGCCTGCGTGAGATGAATCAATAAGATTTATCTTACGGGTTGATCCGCCAATTGCTGTTGTAGCATTTGTAAAATTTCTTGCCAGAGTGGGCGGATCGGTTCAAGCAGGGCCAGGTTATGTTGATACAGCACGACACAGGCAGCGACGCCGAGCAGTAAAGCAACCAGACTGACCAAAAGGCCACGCTGCATTTTTTGACCAAGATACCAGAGTGCTGTTAGTCCGGCCCCCATGATCATGCCGCCAATATGTGCGGCATTATTAATTCCGCTGATCATAAAACCCATCACCAGGTTAAGACCCATGATCATCACCAGCGTCTTTTTATCCAGAATAAAAGGCTGACGGGGCAACATTGGCAGTAAAGATAGAACAGTCAGTGAGGCACCGAGACCCATGACTGCACCTGAAGCACCCGCACTAACACCCGGCAATAAGCCTGGATTGGCTACACCGCCTTCGATTAAGGCATAACTGTCCTGGATGCTCATATAACCACTGAGTAAACTGCCCATCAGACCGGCACAAATGTAAAGACTTATGAAATAGACCCGGCCAAAAATTTGTTCAGCGACACTACCAAAAATATACAGTGCCCACATATTCAACATCAGGTGAATTAAGCCAAAATGAAAAAACATGCTACTAAACAGGCGTATGGGTTCCGCTAAATACGTTAAAGGTGCATAATCTGCCCCCCAGCGAATGGCATCTGGAGAACTTGGCTGTGTGATGTCCATTCCATTCAGAACCTGCCAGCCAAACAGGCCGACATTGATGCAGATCAGGAGTGCGGTCATCCACCAGAGCTGCATTTCAAGTTTGCGATGTGTTGTTGGGGGAGAATATTCAGGCATGCTATTTTTTTGCTGTGATTGTATATTTCGAATAAGCTTAACACGAAAAATTGAATTTTCAGGAGTAACGCACTGACATGAAAGCCTTTCTGACCCGCACCTTTCTCGTGATTGTCAGTGTGATTCTACTTGTTCAACTGTGGATTTTTGCAAGTTTAGCCTGGTGGCGAACCAATCCGGTAAATACCACCATGATGATGCGGATTGATTACTGGACTGAACCTTCCAAACCCATTCAACATCAGTGGCGCCCTTATGATGAAATCAGTACCAATCTGAAACGGGCGGTAGTGACAGCAGAAGATGGAAAATTCATGCACCATCATGGCTTTGACTGGGATGGTATTCAGACTGCACTCAGCCGTAACAAGAATGAAGGCCGTGTTGTGGCAGGAGGGTCAACCATTTCCCAGCAGCTGGCTAAAAACCTGTTCCTCGTCAACAAGCGTTCATTCCTGCGTAAAGGTCAGGAAGCTGTCGCGACCTGGATGATGGAACGCATGTGGTCTAAAGAGCGTATTCTGGAAGTGTATTTAAACTCGATCGAGTTTGGAGACAATATCTACGGGGCAGAAGCCGCAGCCAAACATTATTTCGGTAAGACCGCAGAGAGCCTGACCCGTGATCAGGCCATCTTCCTGGCAGCGATTCTCACCAATCCAAAATACTTTGAAGATCATCGTAATGCATCCGCACTAAAAGCACGTAAACGTATGATTCAGCGTTATATGCGCTATGCCGAAATCCCTTAAATAAAAATATCAAGATAAAGCCCAAATATTTGGGCTTTTTTTATGAAAATGTCATTAATTTGAAGCATACTAAAAGCAATAAGCAAGACTTGAAAATAGCGTAGGTTTGATATGAATACGGCAGCCAGTACGACTTCGGCACCAACCGAATATACTTATAATGATCGTTACATTAATCGTGAACTGTCTATTCTGGATTTCCATTTGCGAGTGCTGGAACAGGCGGTCGATCCTCTGCATCCTTTGCTGGAACGCATGAATTTTCTACTGATCTTTTCACGTAATCTGGATGAGTTTTTTGAAATTCGTGTAGCTGGCGTCATGGAACAACTGGATTTGGGCAATGAAAGCCGCAGTCCAGATGGTTTGACGCCAAAACAAGTATTAGAGCAGATTGCCGAAACTGCACATGCCGCCATTGAGCGTCAGTACCGTATTTTAAATGAAGAGATTTTGCCTAAACTGCGTGAGGAAGATATCTGCTTCTTGCGCCGTGGAGAGCTAACACCGGCACAATCGGCCTGGGTGAAAAAATATTTTCAGGAACAGGTTGCTCCAGTTCTTACGCCTATTAGCCTTGATCCGGCACATCCATTCCCACGTCTGGTGAATAAATCCCTGAATTTTATTGTGACGCTCGAAGGGAAAGATGCCTTTGGCCGTCAGATTGATCTTGCGGTTGTTCCTGCGCCACGTTCATTGCCACGTGTTGTGCGTTTACCGGATGAACTGACTGATGGTAAAGAACATCATGTGATGTTATCCGCCATCATTCATGAACATGTGTCTGACCTGTTCCCGGGCATGACCGCGACTGGCTGCTATCAGTTCCGTGTTACCCGGAATGCCGATCTGGCCTTAAATGAAGATGTTGAAGACCTGGCCAAAGCCTTAAAAGGTGAGCTAAGTTCGCGCCGTTTTGGTCGTGCAGTCCGTCTGGAAGTGACTGAAAATTGTCCGCAGCATATTTATGAATATCTGCTGGAAGAATTTGATCTGGATGAAGAACAGCTCTATAAAGTGGCAGGACCGGTTAATCTGGCGCGGTTACTGTCCAACTTCAAACGTCCACATCTACGTTATGATTCACATACGCCAATTCTGCCTAAAGTACTGAAGAAATCTGAAAATGTTTTCAGTGCCATGCAGAAGCAGGATATTTTGCTACATCATCCATTTGAATCTTTTGCACCAGTGATTACGCTGTTACGTGAAGCGGCACGAGACCCTCAGGTACTGGCGATCAAGCAGACACTGTACCGTAGTGGTCCAGATTCCGAGATCGTGCAGGTGCTGGCAGAGGCGGCCCGTAACGGTAAGGAAGTTACTGCAGTCATTGAGCTGCGTGCTCGTTTTGATGAGGAATCCAATATTGCAGTCGCCAATGTGCTGCAAGAAGCTGGTGCTGTCGTAGTCTATGGCATCGTCGGCTATAAAACCCATGCCAAAATGATTCTGGTGGTACGCCGAGAAAATAACAAGCTGGTGCGTTATGTGCATCTGGGAACCGGGAATTATCATGCGGGCAATGCGCGGATTTACACCGATTATGGCTTGTTAACCACGGACAAGGATCTGTGTGAAGATGTGCATCGTATCTTCCAGGAATTGACCGGAATGGGGAAAATGGCCAAGCTGAAAAAGCTGCTCCATGCACCATTTACCTTGCATGCCCAGCTCATCAACTATATTGATAATGAAATTGCCAATGCCAAAGCGGGCAAGAAAGCCCAGATCATCGTGAAGGTCAATGCTTTAACTGAGCTGCAACTGATCAATAAACTGTATGAAGCTTCTCAAGCAGGTGTACAGATAGACCTAATTATCCGCTCGATTTGCTGTCTGCGTCCAGGCTTGCCGGGACTTTCAGAGAATATCCGGGTACGTTCAATCGTCGGCCGTTTCCTGGAACATACACGCGTGTTTTATTTTAGCAATAATGGTAATTCTCGGATTTATTGCTCAAGCGCGGACTGGATGGACCGCAACCTGTTTAATCGTGTAGAAGCTTGTTTCCCGATTGAAGACGAAGCATTAAAGAAACGCATTTACCAGCAAGGTTTATTAAATTACCTGAAAGACAATCAACAGGCCTGGTTGTTACAAGGAGATGGAACCTGGGTGCGTGCCCAAGTTGCAGAAGGTGAACAACCGCATAATGCACAGCGTACCTTGCTGGAAACCTTTAAATAACTCTATGCAAACTAAAAAGGCTGATAATTCAGCCTTTTTTATATTTTGTTAATTTTGAGAATGGATAAATGGATTCGCGAGTTTTTGATAGATTTTGCGAATAGCAGCATAAATCTGGTAATCGTGCAGACTTAATCTGTTTTGAATTTCGGCCAAAGTCAGGTCTTGGCTAAAATACTTTAACATCTGTACTTCAGTCTGATTTAAAAGATTTATCTTTGTTTCTTGACTCAATAAATAACGGGCTAATTCAGGATGTAAATCGGAACCACCGCGTAGGATAATTTTCAGGCTTGCCACTATTTTCGAAACAGGATGCGCAGCAATCAGATATCGATCCACGCCAGATGACAAGAATAAATCGATCATTTCAGGTGAATCATCAGCTAAAACTGCAATCAGATGAGGAATCTGGATTCGTGCTTGAATTATATTAAGATTCTTAAGTTGTGCTTTCTCATGAATCTCATATAACACTAGATTGGGAAGATACTGTTCAATATGGAATCGAGCAGACAGATGATCGGTATAGGACAGCATATCTGGTTGATAACCGAGCTGTAGCAATGCAAGATCAAGATTGGAAGAGAGCGGTGGTGGATAAGGTTGCACCAATAATACGGGTGCGGGCAAAAATGAGGCCAAAGAAATCTTATCCTGAGAGTAATTAATATACAGATGTATTTTGGCTTAAATTATTCTCAATGCCAATCCCAAGAAATAGGGATTTAATTTTTATATATTATAAATAGTTAAAGTTTGAAAAATTGATTTTTGGATCATTTTAATTAACTGAATGTATAAAAATTTACTTTATCAGAAAATGCAGGCAAGAAAAAAGGAGCAATCTAAGTGCTCCTTTTTTTATTAGGGCTTAATTAAGCTGCATCATGGGGCAGTAATTTTTTGCAAAATTTGTAATAACACATCGAATTCGCTTTGTAGCGGTGTGCTCTTACGAGTGACCAACGCCAGAGTACGGCTTGGTGCAGCATTAATTGGATTAATACGCAGATCCGGATTGGCTTTGATCATATTGGTATGCAGCGCAATTTCTGGCAACAGGGTAAAACCAAGATCAGCAGACACCATTTCGATCAACGTCGGTAATGAACTCGCTTTCAGGCGATGATCATTTTTGCGCTCACCAATCGGACAGGCACTCAATGCATGATCACGCAAGCAGTGTCCTTCTTCCAGAAGCATCAGGCGAGACAGATCCAGATCTTCCAGAGATTTGGCTTGAGCCGCATTCTGGTCAGATTTGTGATGCACCAGATACAGGTTCTCTTTGGCAATTTCAGCAACTTTCAGACTACGGGTATCGAAAGGCAGCGCTAGCACCACCATATCCAGATTACCATGCTCCAGTTTCTCTACAATTTTCTCACTTTGAGCTTCATGTAAATGTAGCTGAATTTTCGGTAGCTGCTGATGCACTTCATCCAGAAATTGCGACAGGATGAAAGGAGCAATGGTTGGAATAACGCCAAGATGCAGATCACCGGTTAATGGTTCACTCATTTCACGACTTAAACGCATTAAGTCCTGAGCATCAGCCAGTAGAACACGGGCACGTGCAACCACTTGTTCACCAAGCGGCGTTAAACGTACATTCTGGCGATCGCGTTCAACAAGAACGCCACCGAGTAAACGCTCCAGCTCCATAATACCGCCAGACAAAGTTGACTGGGTAACAAATGAGCGGCGAGCAGCTTCTGTAAAATGCAGCGTCTCAGACAGTGTTACGAGGTATGACAGCTGTCTTAGGGATGGTAATGCAGCCATAGTGTCCTAATGTTTATGATTTAAAATGATCAGCAAATAATTCGCTAAGATATGGAATAAAATGCGGAGGGATATCATGCCCCATTCCATCAATTAATTCAAATTTAGCCCCTGAAATTGCTTTTGCAACAGCCTTACCATGACTAGGAGGCAGCAATCTGTCACGAGCACCATGAACCACCAGGGTCTCTTGTTGGATTTGCTTGTCCAGTTGCAGCAATGAACCCGTACATAATATTGCTAAAAACTGTTGAAGTACACCCGCTGGATGGTAACTTCGCTTATATAACTTACGGGCGGTCTGAATCGTTTCCAGATGATTCACATAACCCGGCGAGCCAATAATATTAAACAGCTTCAAGCTATGATCGACAATGCCATCTTCATCTGTGGAAGCGGGTTTGTCAATTAAACTAAAGAGTTGCTTTGGAAAAGGCGGAGGTAACAGTGGCTGGTTATTACTGGTAAACAGTAAACCCATTTTTTTAACTTTGTCAGGATAACGTGCGGCCAGAATCTGGGCAATCATGCCGCCCATAGAGGCACCGAGCACATAGACCTGACCCAGTCCCATTTTTTCAATCAGAAGATGTACATCATCTGCCATATCGTACAGCGTATAAGGCGCGCCCTGATTGCCTAAACCCAGTACAAAACGGCTCATCATTTTTAAAGTGTTTAAGCGAGGCCCTTTATGGTGAATTTTGGAAGATAAACCAATATCCCGGTTGTCAAAACGCACCAGATGATAGCCCTGATCAATGAGTGATTTACAGAAGAAATCAGGCCAGTACAGCATCTGTGCTCCAAGCCCCATAATCAGCAGAATGGTCGGGTGTTCAGGATTTCCGCCGACTTCCACGTGCAATTCAATGCCATTGCCAAGATCGACCTTGGTTTCACGCATGAACGCGGTATAAGGGGAATGATTGAACTGCAGGGCACTGTGCATGATGTATTTCCTGATTAAAGGACATTTCGCTTAAAAAATGTCCTTTGTATTAAACATCTAAACTGTAGCTGGAATCAAGTCAGGAACCTGCTTGGTCAATGCCAGGCGTTGTTTGGCAGCAGTGGCACCAAGCAGGACAAATCCACGCAAAGTACCGCTGGCATCAAAGGCTTTGGCCAGCATACCGTCATCAAACTCTTCATTTTCCCAAGTTACTTCGACATCAACCGGAGCAGGAAGGACAGTCAATGGCGCAGCTGGCGTTTTTACCGCAACAGGCATTGCTGGATAATGGACTGCAGTATGTTCGCCATTCAATGTTTTAGACAGGGCGCGGGCCTGCTGCATGATTGGCATGACATATGGCAAAAGCATTCCATTTACTTCCGCACAGTCGCCTACTGCATAAATGTCCGGTTGATTGGTTTCTAGTTTTGTATTGGTCAGAATCCCGCGACTGGTATGAATATCGGCTTCTTTTGCGACAGAAATATTCGGTTGTAAGCCCACAGCAGAGAGCACCACGTCAGCAACTACTGATTGGCCATTGGCAAGTGTTACCAGATAGTCACCATTTTCAACTTTAGAGACTTTTTCAACTGTTGTTCCTAATACAAAATGAATGCCTGTCTCTTCAAGATTTTGCTGGAAAGCATCTGCGACATGAGAGGGTAATAAGCGACCTAAAGGCTGGGGTGCCAGATCAATCACGGTGACCTGATGATTAGTATGTTGTAAATCATTGGCAAATTCACAGCCGATCAGGCCTGCGCCTAAAATTACTACGCGTTTATCTTCACGGGCTGCCAGATTATGACGGAAAGCTTTATAGTCAGTCAGGTTATTCACCATATGAATATCGTCGCTCGCATCACCAGCAATGGCCAGGCGTACCGGATCGGCACCTACAGCCAGTACCAGTTTAGAATAATCCTGTGTGCTTTCCTGACCGTCTTTTTCTAAAGTGAGCTGATGCTGTTCAGGATGAATGGCTTTGACCCAGGTATTTTTTTCGATGCGCATTTTCAGCTGTGCTGACATTTTTTCTGCATCACCCAAAGGGATGTGTTCTGGCGCTTTGTTTCCTGCTAAAGCATTAGAAAGCGTAGGTTTTGCATAATTAGTCGCATCATCAGCACAAATCATGACAAGTTCATGGTCTGGGTTGAGTTTGCGAAACTCACGGGCAACAGCATAACCCGCCATGCCCGAACCAATGATGACGATAGGATGCATACGATTCTCCATGCTTTTTTAAATTAGTTTTTTTCAGGTATAAAGGACATAAAAAAGACCATTGAATATGGTCTTTAAAAGAACATGATTAGATTTCAATCATTTCAAAATCGACTTTAGAAACACCACAATCCGGACAAGTCCAGTCATCAGGAATATCTTCCCATTTGGTTCCAGGAACGATTCCGTCCTGAGGCCAACCTTCTGCCTCGTCATAAATCCATCCACAAACGATGCATTGATATTTTTTCATATAACTCTCCAAAACTGACCAACTGTAGCTGTCAGCTTAAAATCCACAAATGGCAAGACCCTAAAGAATATGACTTTTAATAGTAAACATATTTGGCTAAATTTTTACGCAGTTCTATTCATAAAGTAAAGCGAATAAAAGTTTAATCAGTGAAATTAACAGCAGAAAGGGCAGTCCCTAGGTATTTCATTACTAGAAATATATTTAAGGTTAGGCAAAGAGTTGTATATTTAGTTTTATAAAACACGCTTCTGGCTTAGATTTTAAGTTGTAGACCAAAGTCGGGCAGAAAAAATGATTAAAATCAGTTAACTTAGACTTAGTCTAGTCTTTATTAAATATTTTTTAAAATAAACTTATATATTTAAATCAATAACTTATTGTTATTTTTTGCTTTAATATTGCACAATCGTTGTTGTTACACATTGTTAATTTAGTTTAAAATTCACCTATTCCTTTCCTTGTTTAAAGATCTCCCATGAGCAATTTGTCTACTTCTCTGTGGTCTCACATTCGTACTGTCCAGAATTTTCCAAAACCAGGCATTTGTTTCTTCGATTTGACTCCATTATTCATGAATAATCTAGGTCCATTAACTGAGGCTTTGATTGCCAGCATTCCTGAAGAAAAGCTTGCTGAAGTAGACAGCTTTGTGGCAGTGGAAGCACGTGGTTTCGTGCTGGCAAGCCTGTTGGCGCAGCGTACGGGCAAAGGCTTATTACTGGTTCGTAAAGCAGGTAAATTGCCGCCTCCAGTCGTAGGTGTAGGTTATAGCCTTGAATATGGCCTGGACCGTCTGGAAATGTCTGCAGAAGTTCAGGGACAAAAAGTGATTATTGTGGATGATGTACTGGCAACTGGCGGTACATTGAAAGCAGTTCATGAATTGGCTGAAAAATGTCAGCATCAGGTTCTAGGTGCGAGCATCTTCCTTGATCTGCCAGATTTACACGGTGAATTAGGCTTGGACATCTGGTCAGTACTTGATGATAAATCTCAGCCTGAAGCTGCAGTTGCTTAAGTCTGGATCATCAAAAAAGCCCCAACTATTGGGGCTTTTTTATTGCCGGATAAAATGATATTCAATTTCCTGAATCAGGTCATTAATCTGCTCAGGGTGTTCAAGACGATGGTGGCCACCTTCAATGGCATGAATTTGCATATAGTCTTCAAGCTGTGCCTGTGCTGCATGCATATCCAGAATTTCATCACCTAATTCCAGATAGGCCATTTGCGGAATATCATGCTGCAAATCGTTGTCACAAATCGCAGGATAATCATCGCGGAAATTTGGTTGCAAGCTAGGATTCGCGATTACACAAGGGATCTGATGAGCTTGTGACATTTTTAGCGCCCAATAACCGCCCAGACTGTGTCCGACCAGAATATCCGGTTTAATGGTTTCAACCATTTCGTGGTAGAAATCGGCTACCGACTGGTAGCTCAGATTACGATAATCCACATCTATACAATATTTATGCATTGCATCAATTGCATGAAATTTCGTGGACTGTTTTGACGAATCCAAGCCATGAAAAAACAATATTTTAGACATATTTTTACTCATTTCATCGGACATGGCAAAGTCGTGGTCAGGGCGTTAAGACACCACCTTCTAATATGGTTATTATTGTAAAACGTCTATTTCAAGGAAGCAGTTAGCTATTGGTCTAAGCTGATACTGGATAAAAAGGCATAATTCGTGCAGAGGATTGAGGTCTTGGACTTTCATCTAATAAAAGTTTGGCAATATTCTAAAAAAACCAATCATAAAATTCGAAACTGAAAATAATGCAAATCATTTGCCTTTAAGAATTTCATATATCCAGAAATTTTTCTCAAGAAAAGCCACATGAGGGAAGTCTTTACGCTACGATTTGATGCAGATTTCTGCTATTCTATGCAACTTCTATTTTTTAACTAATCTTATCCGAGGCAGTGATGACGCAAAATAACGCTCAATCGACTTCTGAACAAATCATTTCCGAAAACGATTTAATTGCACAGCGTCATGCCAAGTTAAAGCAGATTCAAGACCACGCAAAAGAAACTGGTGTTAGCCCATGGCCAAACACATTTAAACGTGAACATTATGCGCAAGATTTACAAGACCAGTTTGCTGATAAATCTAAAGAAGAAATTGAAGCTGGCGAACACGTTCATGTAAAAGTAGCAGGTCGTGTGATGTTGAACCGCGGTTCATTCATCGTGATTCAGGATATGACCGGTCGTATTCAGCTTTATGTTCCACGTAAAGAACTTGAGCCAGAAGTACTTGCAACGATCAAAGGCCTGGATCTGGGCGATATCATTGCAGTTGAAGGTTATATCGGTCGTTCTGGTAAAGGTGACCTGTATGTTCATATCGAACATTTTGAATTACTGACAAAATCATTACGTCCACTTCCAGACAAGTTCCATGGTTTGACTGATACTGAAGTGAAGTATCGTAAGCGTTATCTTGATCTGATCGTAAATGAAGAAACCCGTAAAACTTTTGAAGTTCGTGCCAAAGTTGTTGCCGGTATTCGTAGCTTCCTGAACGACAAACGTTTTATGGAAGTTGAAACCCCGATGATGCACGTAATTCCTGGTGGAGCATCTGCGCGTCCATTTGAAACGCATCATAATGCACTGGATATGCCGTTGTTCCTGCGTATTGCACCTGAGCTTTATTTGAAACGTCTGGTTGTGGGTGGTTTCGAGCGCGTATTCGAAATTAACCGTAACTTCCGTAATGAAGGTGTTTCTACTCGTCATAACCCTGAATTCACTATGATCGAATTCTACCAGGCGTATGCAGATTACAAAGACCTGATGGAATTGACAGAGCAAATGCTGGAAAAACTGGCAATTGATATTCTGGGTACCACTGATGTGCCTTATGGCGATGAAGTCTTTAGCTTCAAAGGACCATTTAAAAAGATCTCAATGTTTGACGCCATTCTTGAGCACAATCCACAGTTCACTCCAGAAAATGTCAATGACCGTGAGTTCCTGGCGAAATTCATTCAGGAAGAACTGAAAGAACAGGTAAAACCAGGTTTTGGTCTGGGTAAACTGCAAACAATCGTATTTGAAGAAACGGTAGAAACTCAACTACGTCAGCCTACATTCGTGACTGAATATCCAGCGGAAACTTCTCCACTAGCTCGCCGTAATGATCAAAATCCGCATATTACAGACCGTTTTGAATTCTTTATCGGTGGTCGTGAACTGGCAAATGGCTTCTCAGAATTAAATGACCCGATTGATCAGGCTGAACGCTTCCAGGCACAGGTTGCTGAGAAAGATGCGGGTGATGATGAAGCAATGCACTATGATGCTGACTTCATTGAAGCTCTGGAATATGGTCTGCCTCCTACAGCAGGTGAAGGGATCGGTATTGACCGTCTGGTGATGATCTTTGCGAATGCACCAAGTATCCGTGATGTAATCTTATTCCCGCATATGCGTCATAAACACTAATGACTTATTCGAAAAAAGGCAGTTTTTAAAACTGCCTTTTTTATGTGTTCAGTATTTATTTTAAATAAAATTAAAACCCAGCATTATTTCATTCTATTTTTTACATTTGTGATTTCATTTTTGTATTTCTATCTCATTTCTCGAAGCGATTTTTTATTTTAAAAGTCAATTAAATCTAGGGTTTCATATTATACTGATACAGTTTCGCCATTGAATATTATTTTTGAAATATCTATGGTTAGGCAAAAATAAACTTGAGAATATTGATCCCATGTTTCTAAAAAAACCATTATTAAGTGTACTTCTTACGACACTTTCGCTTCCTGTTTTTGCTCAAGGGCTGGTTCTGAATGATGCAAATCTTCGTACTGACTTGAACTGGTTAAACCAACAAGGGGTGATCCAGATCAGTACCTCGACCTGGCCGCTCAGTGGTGATGAAATTCAACGTGCTCTATCCAATGCGCAAGTGAGTAACAAAGTACAACAACGTGTTATTGATTCAGTTCTGGCGAAATTAACAGCAGACAATCAGCAGCTCAAAGTAGGCTTATTTGCAGAAAGTGATCCAAAAGATATTCCTCAAGCCTTTGGCGATCAGCAAAAGGCACAATTTCAGGCAGCTTTAGAGTTTAATGCAGGCGGCGAAAACTGGGATGCCAAACTCCGGGTTAATGCCGAAAAAGATCGACAAATTGAGAATGATCAGGATGTGAATCTGGAAGGATCTTATCTAGCAGGAAAACTCTGGAATCAATGGCTGATTGCTGGCCAAATTCCGACCTATTGGGGTCCGGGACATGATGGCAGCTTGATTCGTGGCGATGCTAGCCGCCCAGTATATGGATTTATGGCACAACGTGCAGAACAAACAGCTTTTGAAACTAAATGGCTGTCCTGGATTGGACCGTGGCAATATCAGGCTTTTGCAGGACAATTGGATGATTATACTGCCGTTCCAGATGCCAAACTTATTGGTCTTCGTGTAACAGCACAACCTTTATCTTACTTGGAGCTAGGCGCTTCTCGTGCGATTCAATGGGGTGGGGAAGGACGTCCTGAAAGCTTAAGTTCATTATGGGATGCTTTTGTCGGGAATAAAGATAATGGTGGTACGGGTGAACCTGACCCATCGAACCAGATCGCGGGTTTTGATGCACGCCTGAACCTGTTTCCTTTGACACAGGTGCCTATGGGCTTCTATGGACAATATATCGGTGAAGATGAAGCGGGTGGTCTGCCTGCGAAGAAAATGTATCTGGCTGGGATAGACTATTCTGCAACTGTAAGAAATATGCCATATCAACTGTATACAGAATGGGCAGATACACGTACTAACGGCAAGGTACGAGGTATTTCTTATAACCATACTAATTACACTGATGGTTTTTATCAGCATGGTTATCCGCTGGCACATGCTTTAGGTGGCGATGCACAGATGGTTTCAGTAGGTGGTGATATCCGTTTTGATCCGATGAACCGTTTATCTGGGCGGGTATTGTTTGCTGAAGTCAATCAGTCTGAGCGTGCAAGTGTAAATAATGCTGCTTTTGCTTTTGATGATGAAATTAAAGCACTAGATGTCACCTGGTCGCATTATATTCGTCCAGAAATGCCACTTAAAATTAATGCCTGGATAAGTGACTCAGATGTAAATGGTCAGGATGGCGGTGCCTCTATTGGAATTGAAATTCCATTAGAAAAAGGCTTGTTCAAATATTAATATTCAAGACACAACAAAATCCTGCTCATCTGGCAGGATTTTTTTATATTTTCAAAAATTACAGACAAAAAAAACGCAATGATTGGGGTTGTCATTGCGTAGAAAAAGGAAGTTTCTTTCAAAACTAAATCAATATTAACTGTGGAGAGAGTTAAATTTGATTCCTTACTGTATGTAAGTATAGTAGGACTCATTCTCATGTGACTCATCAGTATTCATGTTAATAGATGTTAAGTAAGGTTAAAACTATGAAGAATCTGTGTGGAAACTTGCCTTATTTTTGCGCATTTTGGTCCTAAATAAAAAAAGCCCCTCATATGAAGGGCTTCTTTTTAAATATTGTCTATCTTAGAAGTGGAAAACGCCTAAGCCTGTTTTCACTTCATCTAAAGTGGCCTGTGTAATATCACGGCATTTATCTGTACCCGTTTTCAAAATATCCATGATGTAATCCGGATCTTTGGCCAGTTCCATACGACGTTCACGAATTGGACCGATCAGCTCTTTGAGAATACCTTCCAGACGTTTTTTCACCGTACCATCACCTAAACCACCACGGCGATAATGTGCTTTCAGTTCTTCCAGTTCTTCTTTATTGGTGTCGAATGCATCCAGGTAAGTAAATACCACATTGCCTTCAACCTGGCCTGGATCTTCAATACGCAGGTGATTCGGATCAGTATACATCGCATTGACTGCTTTTTTGATGTCTTTGTCAGAGGCATCTAGAACAATGGTATTGCCTAGAGATTTAGACATTTTTGCTTTGCCGTCAAAACCTGGTAAGCGTCCCACATTAGAAAGCAGCGCCTTACATTCGGGCAGTAATTCACGGCCAATCTGACGGTTAAGGCGACGTACAATCTCATTGGTCTGTTCGATCATTGGAATCTGGTCTTCGCCTACTGGAACTACAGTGGCTTTAAAGGCTGTGATATCTGCTGCTTGAGCCACTGGATAGCATAAGAAACCTGCAGGAATATCACGCTCAAAACCACGCATCTGAATTTCTGATTTAATAGTCGGGTTACGCTCTAGACGTGAAACTGTCACAAAGTTCAGATAGAGCATGGTCAGTTCATTTAAGGCTGGCAGGCAAGACTGAACACAGATTGTAGTTTTAGTTGGATCAATGCCGACAGCCAGATAATCTGTCGCCACTTCAATAATATTGCGACGTACTTTTTCAAAGTTATCTGCATTATCTGTCAGGGCTTGAGCATCAGCAAGTAACAAATGTTGATGGTGAGAATCTTGTAAACCTACGCGAGAGCGTAATGAACCGACAAAATGGCCAAGGTGAAGCTGTCCGGTAGGACGGTCGCCAGTCAAGATTACTGGACGATTATCTTGATTACTCATTATCTATTCCAAAAAAGTAGTCTGTACTACATCTATATTTTAACGAATGGCCACATTGTACGGCATTCTGTTTTTGAATGTCAGCCAGAAAAAAAGCCGCAGTAAAAAAATCTTATTAATTAAACAAGTGAATACAATATTTTTTAAATATTTTCATTAAAATATGTCTAAAGATGATAAGGATAACAAGAATGGCGAGCAGCTTATTAATATTATTGGATGATATTGCGACTGTTTTAGACGATGTTGCCGTGATGAGCAAGATGGCTGCAAAAAAGACGGCAGGTGTCTTGGGGGATGACTTGGCATTAAATGCCCAGCAAGTCAGCGGTGTACGGGCAGAACGTGAACTTCCTGTGGTGTGGGGGGTAGCGAAAGGTTCTTTTATTAATAAGCTGATTCTTGTTCCTTTGGCTTTACTTATTAGTGTGGTTGCGCCTTGGTTAATCAATCCTTTACTGATGATTGGTGGTCTGTTTCTCTGTTATGAAGGCGTAGAAAAAGTCCTGCATAGCTTAAAGCATAAGAAAGCCAAGACTGAAGAAGATGCTGAAGCTGAATTCACAGCAATCGAAACTGACTTAGCCACATTTGAAAAAGAGAAAATTAAGGGTGCGATCCGAACTGACTTTATTTTGTCTGCGGAAATTGTAGTGATTTCTTTGGGCACCGTGGCAGCCGCAGCTTTTACCACCAAGGTCATCGTACTGGCAGGGATCGCCATATTAATGACAGTCGGGGTGTACGGCTTCGTTGCCATGATTGTTAAAATTGATGATTTAGGTTTGTACCTGACTAAACAGGCATCCAGCTTCAAGCAAAGTATAGGCCGTGGATTACTGGCTTTTGCTCCTAAATTGATGAAAACCCTCACGATTGTAGGTACGATTGCGATGTTCCTGGTCGGAGGCGGGATTATTGCTCATACCATTCCATGGTTTCATCATTTCACTGAAGATTCGGTTGAGTATGTAGAGCATATGCCTAGTCTGGGCAGTATCGTAGGGGCTGTTACGCCTACACTTATTAATCTGGTGATTGGTTTTGTGGCAGGGTTAATCGTATTTATCTTGATTGGCTTTATTCAAAAAATCAGATCGAAATCAAAGCAGGCATAAATCAGGCCCGTTAAAATAAGCTGACTTTAAACTATAAGGAATCTCACTATGCGCTGGAAAGGACGTCGTGTTAGTAGCAATGTAGAAGACCGTCGTGGCGGTGGTGCCAAAGCCGGTGGAATCAGTATTCTCGGGTTGATTATTGCTTTCGTGGCCTGGAAGTTTTTTGGTGTTGATCCACAGCAAGCCTATCAAACCACCAAGCAGGTCACACAAGGTGTTTCTAGTGCAGAAACACGAGGTCTGGAAAATCCAACGCCAGAGCAGCAAGAAGCGATCGATTTTGTAGGAACTGTGCTTGCCGATACAGAAGATACCTGGTCTCAAGTATTTCAGCAGCAGCTGAACCAGCAATATACTCCGCCTAAACTGGTTCTATTTAGTGGGGTAGTAAATTCTGGTTGTGGTACAGCGCAATCGGCCATGGGACCTTTCTACTGTCCGGCAGACCAGAAAGTTTATATTGATACGGCATTCTTTAAAGATATGCGTACTCAGATGGGAATTAGCGGGGAACAGAACTCAACCGAGTTATCTCGCAATGATCAGGCAGGTGATTTTGCTCAAGCCTATGTGGTAGCGCATGAGGTGGGTCATCATATCCAGACCATTTTAGGTATTTCTTCACAGGTACAGCAGGCACGTCAACAAGCCGCTCAAGCTCAGGGCAATCAGCTTTCTGTACGTCAAGAACTACAGGCAGATTGTTTGGCAGGTGTATGGGCTTATCATAACCATGAGCGTACTCAGTTCCTGGAGCAGGGTGATGTACAGGAAGCCATGGATGCGGCACACAAGATCGGTGATGACTATCTGCAGAAAAAGGCACAAGGCCATGTCGTGCCGGATAGCTTTACGCATGGTACCAGTGCACAGCGGGTAAAATGGTTTAATACCGGTCTAAAATCAGGTCAGATGTCTGCTTGCGATACTTTTAATCAAAATATCTAAAATTAAAGATCGAAAAAGGGGAGCAAATGCTCCCTAATGATTGAATAGTTATTTTTCCAGAAAACGACGGAAGTCTTTCAAAATCTTGATACTGACAAATAAGGCGGCCAAGGCAAATAGCGAAATCGCAAAGAGAATATATTTTAAATTGCTGATGTCATTATTATAAAATTGCTTCAATTCATTTTTGGAATAGCTGAGTTTAGTGATCTGACCAGTTCGACTATCTTGGAACTGAATATTTTCAATATAAAAATAATTTCTCACTTTTACTAAATTAACATTTTGAATCTGCCGGGTATGTGACTGATTATAGTCATCAGTACATAGGGCCGCATAATGCTCACAGCTGATTTTTGCTACATAACCATTTCCCGCAATCAGGATAAACAGCGCATTGTCTGGACGTTGATTATTAGACACCAGTACATATTGTGCTTTGGCACTGCTTTTTAAAGGAATGCTCACGGCTTGCTGATAATATTGATCTGCTTTCAGAATTTCCTGAACTTTGGCAACACAGGTGAATATCAAGGAAAGTGTGACCAGAAAAATGACAGCAGCGAGGCACAGACGGAATATAGTTTTGACAGTTTGATGCATGGGAGAAAATTTCTAAATAGAAAGGAGGAGTGAGCAATAAAGTGCTTTAAGGCTGTATGTTAAATCATCAGTTGTGAATATTGAAAAGAAACTTAACTTAATTTGAAAAAAAATGGGACTAAACTTGATCCGCTAAAATATACTGTTTTTTTAAATTTATATTTCAAGTAAATCTTTCAGCTCACGGCTGCAAATTGCCAAATCTCAGGAAACCTAATGGGAAGTTTCTTTTTTTTACAACTGTTGACGGTGGTCTTTGCTCTGTCAATTGCCACTACCATGTTCAACAAACGTGTTCTAAGTTTTCCTCAAGCCATTGGTGTGCCGATTGTTTCCGCTATTTTTGTTTTTATCCTGCAATGGTGTGCAAGTCTGCTACAGGGTAATCCATTTTTTAGCATCAATATTGATAATATTGAGAAAGCAGTTCGCCATGTCGATTTTTATGACTTCCTGATTAATGGGGTGATCTGTTTCATTCTGACTTCATCCGCATTGAAGTTTAAGGTTTCAGATTTACGCAATCACTGGCGGCCGATTGGTATTCTGGCCAGTCTGGCATTGGTTTTTTGTGCAGTTTTCTTTGGTATTGTGCTGTACGGTTATCAGTTCCTGATTGGTAACCATGTCGATATATTGGTTCTGCTATTGCTGGGTGCTGCGCTCGGAGCAACGGATCCCATTGGGATTAAAGGTGTACTCAGTTCGGTACGCGCACCCCATCATTTGATCGTGAAGCTGGAAGGTGAGTCGCTGTTTAATGATGCCATGTGTATTGCATTATTTATGACCTTACTGAATGTACTGCAAGGTGAAAACTTTACCGTACTCGCCGTCCTGCAAACATTGCTTTATGAAATTGTTGTTGCAGTCTTGATCGGGATCGGTTTTGGTCTGGCGATTCTACGTATTCTGCGCGGTAAGCATGAAATGGAATCACTGATATTAACTACTGCACTGTTGGCTTGTGGTTCATATCTGGTTGCTTTATTGGCGCATGCTTCTGCTCCAATTGCCTGTGTAATTGGTGGTTTGATTGTCGGTAATAAATGGAAAGAAATTCTGGCTGATGCAGATATCGGTGATGTAAACCATTTCTGGCATACGGTAGAGGGAATTATCAATTCCTTCCTGTTCACCTTGATCGGTCTGGAACTGTTCATTATTGATCTGAGTACCAGTCTGGTTCTAGGCGGAATTGTTGCTTTCATAATTCTGCATTTGGCACGATTCCTGGCCAATCATCTGTCTTTTGCATTATTCCCTAGAATGCGTAAGAAAAGTTATAACGGCAGTTTAACCATTCTGTCTTGGGGCGGTGTACGTGGCGGGATTTCCTTAGCCCTGATTCTGGCAGTGGCCAATATTCCGCAACTGGAAGAATATAGCAGTATTCTGATTGGATATACCTTTATTGTGGTACTTCTTTCCGGGGTGGTTTGTGGCCTAGGTTTGCCAGCAGTGATGAATGCCTTTTATTACAACCCGAATGAAGAAACCCAAGGTTTTAAGGGTTGGTATCAGCGGATGTGCCACAAGATGAACCGTCGCGGTTTTCAGTATATTGTAGGAGAGGATGCAAATGGAAATGAAACCATCACCATCTTCCAGCCAGAAATGCTGATTGATAAGAAAGATGCCGATGGTGTAGCAACCGTGCATCATCCTGATAAAGTACAGGAAGTGAAACGCTTAGAAAATCCGGAGAATTTCTAATTGTTAGAATTTTCTATCAAGATTGAAAGCCTATGACATCAAGTGCAAGCCAGGAAATGGCACAAATGATTCTGAGTATAGTGAGTCAGATTCCTTATGCGAAGGTAGCGACCTATGGACAGATCGCTAAGCTGGCTGGCTTGCCCAAACATGCGCGTCTGGTGGGTAGGGTTTTAAGTCAGCTTGATACAGAAACCGATTTGCCCTGGCATCGTGTCCTGAATGCTCAAGGTAAGATCAGTCTCAATAAACTGGATGAATATGGACATAATATTCAACAGCAAAAGTTAGGCGCAGAAGGAATTCTATGTGCTGGAAATCGGGTCAGCTTAAAGCAGTATCAATGGGATGGATTTGTCTGAAAGAGAAATCCCCACTTGATTGAAGTGGGGATTTTTTTATTATTTACGGATAACCATTACAGGAACATTGGCCTGTCCCAAGATGCTTTGCGCAACACTACCCAGGAACAGTTTCTTGAAGCCAGTACGGCCATGTGAGCCAATCACAATCAGATCAGTATTCAAGGATTCTGCTGCTTTGACAATTTCACTATAAATCACCTGACCTTCGAGTAGCTGGGTCTCTGCATCAATACCTGCCGCAGCAAATTTCGCTTTTGCTTCATCAAGTGTCTTCAGAATTGCAGTACGGGCACGTTCAACCAGGTCATTGGTTTGAGCTGCTGTAATGTATTCAGCAGCGATATAGGGATCAAGTGCCAGCACCTGAACCACTGTCACTTTACTGTTAAATGCTTTGGCAATTTCGACAGCTTTATCGACTGCAGCGTAGGAAGTTTCTGAACCGTCAACGGGTACTAAAATATGTTCAAATGGCATTAGAATTCTCCTTATCGGAAATAAGTTTTATAAAAATATGACGCGTTAAAATCGTATACGAATTGTTGTTTATACTTTGATCATAACGCGTATTTTATAAAAATAAAACCAAGTAAATTCCTCAGTATTATGTTTAACAAAGCAATAATTTTTAATGGTTGGTATATTTTCTAAGTTTTTGATTTATATTTATATTTTGAGATTAAAATAATATGATTTTAGAATATTAATGAACTAACTTAAAAAAGCCATCTGATTTTAATACTGCGTTATTACCTGTAATTTTAGATTCAAAAAATCCCTGTTATATAAAACTATAGGAACAGGTTTAAAATTGAGATTTTAATAATGAAAAATCTATCAAACTGCATAAAGATAGACTGCTATTTCTAATAGTAACCTTCTATCAGCATAATTTTAGTGTTCTAAAACTTCCCTTTCCAAGGGTGGGTTAATACCGTTATTTTCTTTTTTAAATTGAGCACGATCTGTAATGGATTTCTCACATTCATTATAGTGATCAATTGCAAAGTTTTTAATTAAGGCGGAACGTCCAGACTGATCTTGGGGTATTTCATATTTAAACGCTTTTTCAGTAAGTTTTATACCAATCAGAGCATGGAGATCATTCGCTGTACCGTAGTGCTGTTTCATTTGCTGAATCATCCATTTCTGTGGTGCACCTTTCAGCCTAAAGAGCATGACTTCTTGAGCCAGACTTTTCACATCATCACATCCTGAAAATCTGCTGCTTGGATGAATAACAGTTGCATTGGCTAAACTTATAACACTCAATAGGGGGCAGGCTTAGGTATATTTTGAATTTCATCATCTTCAGTTTTGCTTTAATCCAGAGATACTATTGGCCACATTTGGAAAAGCATTATAGCGATAGGAAAAAATAGTAGATTCACTTTTTATTTTGTTTCTTCAGCAAGTTATTCTTAAAATTAAATATTATTTGATACGACTTCGATTCAGATTTGGCTTTAAAAGTTGGTACCAATTTTTGTAGATTCTGTTATTGGATTTCGAATTAAATCATGATTTGTACAAAGTTTAAGAGTTTATGATTAATTTGCATAAAGACTGAACATTTGTGGTTTAAAATGCTTGACGATACAACCTGAAATTACGATAATGCGCACACAGTTTACGGCTATGTAGCTCAGTTGGTTAGAGCACCGCACTCATAATGCGGGGGTCACAGGTTCAAGTCCCGTCATAGCCACCATTTTTAAAGACCAAGCTCTCAGCTTGGTCTCTTTTTTTGTGCCTTAAAAATATCAATAAAAAATTAAGAGAAAGTTCTTCTAAATTTCTGTCTGTTTAAATTTTTGAATCTTCTTTTAATTTTGTAACCCTATTTATTTTTTCTAAAAATAAAAAAATGCCCAAGCATTTACTTGGGCATTATGGCTGATCTGGTTTAGATCGACTTAGATACCTGCTTTCCAACCATTAACGACCGGATAACGGCGTTCACGACCATAAGAACGCGAGCTGATACGTGGACCAATCGCACCCTGACGACGTTTGTATTCGTTAATATCCACCAAGCGAATCACTTTTTTCACGACTTCAGCTTCAAAGCCTTTGGCAATGATGTCATCCTGGCTCAGATCTTCTTCAATATAAGCATAAAGAATCGCATCAAGTACTTCATAAGCCGGTAATGAATCCTGATCGACCTGATCTGGACGAAGTTCTGCTGATGGTGGGCGAGTAATGACACGCTCAGGAATCACAGGAATTTCTGCGATGCTGTTACGATATTTCGCCAGTTCAAACACAATAGTTTTATAAACATCTTTTAATACAGCAAAGCCACCCACCATATCGCCATATAGTGTGCAGTAACCAACGGCAAGTTCGGATTTATTACCGGTTGCTAGAACCAGATTGCCGAACTTGTTAGAAAGCGCCATTAATAGCGTACCGCGTGCACGTGCTTGCAGGTTTTCTTCAGTGGCATCTACAGGGGCATTGCCAAAGAATGGATACAGGGTTTGCAAGAAGCCACTTACAATCGGGTTAATTTCGGCAATACCGAAAGTTACACCCATAGTTTTTGCCTGTTCAGTGGCATCTTCTACACTGATCTGAGCAGTATAGGTATAAGGCATCATCACTGCTTGGACTTTGTCAGGGCCAATCGCATCTGCTGCGATGGCGAGAGTCAAGGCAGAGTCAATACCGCCAGACAGACCCAGAATTACACCTGGAAAACCTGAACGCTGTACATAATCACGGGTTGCCATCACCAGACTTTGATAAATCTCGGCCATAGTTTCTAGCGCTGGAGTAATCGTGCCTTTGCTGAACTCTAATTTTTCTGCATCATATTCAGCGATATACAAGCCTTTTTCAAAACTAGGCGCTTGCAGAGCCACTTCGCCTGATTTATTGAGTACAAAGCTGGTACCGTCAAAGATTAGATCATCTTGGCCACCTACCTGGTTACAGTACACCAGATTGATATTCAACTGTTTGACTAGTGCAGCCATGGTATCGATACGGTGTTGCGGTTTGCCGACTTCATATGGTGAAGCATTCAGTACCAGTGCAGTATCAATATTCAGTTGAGCCAGCTGTTGAACTGTAGATAATGACCAGACATCTTCACAGATCAGAACACCAAACTTGTGTCCCAGATATTCAAAGACCAGATGCTGATGTCCTTCGCCAAAATAGCGTTTCTCATCAAATACACCATAGTTTGGCAATGTCTGTTTATTATAAACCCCTAAAACTTCGCCATCTTTCATAACGGCGGCTGAGTTATAGCGTTCACCATCTTCGGTTTGATTGACAAAACCAAAGACCATGACGATATCTTTTACTTCAGTCAGTTTCTCAAACGCCAGCTTTGTGCGTTTAGCCAGACTTGGACGAATTAATAAATCTTCAGCCGGATAACCTAAAGTTGAAAGTTCAGGGAAAATAATAAGATCAGCATTATCTTTTTTGGCCTGATTTGCCAAATCTATCATTGTCTGCGTATTTGCATCTAAATTGCCCACATGTGGAGAGAATTGAGCAATCGCAATTTTAAAACTTTTCATTCCAATTAAGTCCTATTCCTATAGGTGAACACACTAAATCACTGATTTTTAAAATTCTAATTATCCAGCTGAGTGCAGTTTGATACGAACAAAATGCCAAATGGCCAAAATTAAAAAAGTCATGACCGCATGATCATTAAATCTTGATTTTCGAGCTAAAAATATCATACTTGGCTTATTTTATCGAAATTTGAGGCAGATGCTAGAGCTGTTTCAGGAGAATTGAAACAGATACACAAAGTTATGATCAGAAATGACTTATTATGGTGCTTTTTTATTCTGCTAAATGCACAAAAATACTCAAGTGGATTTAAATAAGTTTATTTTCCTAAAATAGAAATCAACAGAATACTTGAGTGAAAAATATTCAATATCATCTGCTTAACTGATTTTTTAGAATAATATTGGGGATTTTTTTTAAAAAAATATCGCGTGCAATATCTCCCTGTTGTTCAATGTTATAGTCTAAAAAGGATTTGTTGGGATTAAATTGATATTTGTAAGGATTATATTTTCCCATACTTAAAAAATAAGCGGCCTGTAAAAAAGCACCTTTAAACAACACATTAATATTCTGCTGATATTGATAAATATGTGACATTTCACTTATAAGTTATAAAAAATGGACATAGAGATATTAAGGGGTTATGGAAATTATTTTCTAAATATAGTCCATTGTTTTCCTTCAAAAAATGGACAACTAATTTTTAGTCGTGTTGCATTTTGTTACAAATCAAGGTTCACAAATATAGGGCTCACAAATATAGAGAGTCATAAAGGGAATATCTTTCAGACAGTATTAAGAACGTCACTGTATGACGCTTTGTGTTTTTCCTAGCTAGTAACGCTATATATAAATGAGAAGAGTATTCTAAATCTCACTAAGATAGTGCAATCAATATTTCGTAGATGATCTACTGCATAAAAATAATTCTTGACATTAAGTTAAAAGCACTCCAATATTTAAGTTATGTGGAATGCATAGCTGTTCTACTGTGTAATTTTAGTGATGACAGGTGGCCGCCTGTCATCGTATTCAAAACTATTAACGCGACTAAACATTAGGAGTTAAGAACACATGAAAGTATATCAGATCAACTATGACCTGCGTAAACAACGTAACTATGACGAGCTTTATAAAAAAATTATGTCTCTAGGTAATTGGTGCCATCCTTTGGAGTCATGTTGGTTAATTGCCTCTGAAAAAACAGCATCACAAATTGCAGAAGATTTATTCAAAGTCATGGATGGTGATGACGGATTATTAGTGACTCGCTTACAAAATGAGGCTGCTTGGTACAACCTTGATTCAAAAGGAACTAAAGACGTCAGTAATTGGCTTCAAGAAAACTTAAGCAAAGCATCATAAATGGATTGAGCCAAGGACGGCTTAATCTCTTTTAGAGTAAATATTTATGTCAAATGTAAAAAAAGCCGTAAAACTGAGCGATCTTGCCGAGATTCGCACAGGTTTTACATTTCGTGAAAAGGTTGAAGAAGTCGAGTCAGGCAATGCCCACGTATTGCAGATCAAAGATATTCGTAACATTGCAACGGATACATGTGGCTATACGCTTTTTGCTGATGCTTTACCGCAAATTGATTGGCAAGGTAAAGATAATGCCATCGTATCGCCTGACTCTATCTTGTTGCCCTGTCGTGGAGAGTATCTCAAAGCACATTATTTTGTAGGTCATCAAGATCAATCAAAAGCACGACCACTCATTGTGAGTAGTCAATTTTTGATTCTGATGCCAAATCAAAATGTACTGCCTGAGTACTTATGCTGGTACTTGAATCAACCTCATGTGCAATATGAGTTACGCAAAGAAAGTCAGGGTTCGAAGATGCCGATGCTCAGCGTATCCACAGTCAGCCAGTTTGAAGTTGAAGTCCCTCGCTTGGACATTCAGCAACGCATAATCGAATTAAACCGTATTTGGGAGCAAGAGCAGATCTTGACCCAACAATTACTTAAAAATCGTGAACAAATGATGATGGGCATGTTTAAACAACTGCTCCAAGGAAACAAATAATGGGTACTCAAATTAATCAAGATACAGTCAATAAAGCCCTTTGGTCGGCATGTGATGTATTCCGTGGCACAGTGAGTGCCGATACCTACAAAGACTATATTTTGACGATGTTATTCTTAAAGTACATCTCTGATGTATGGCAAGACCATTATGATAATTATAAAACTGAGTATGGTAATGAGCCTGAACTGATTGAAGAAATGATGAAAAACGAGCGTTTTGTACTGCCTCGTGAATCAAATTTCTATACTTTGCATGAGCGTCGCTTTGAACCCGGCAATGGTGAGCGTATTGATATGGCTTTACATGCACTTGAAGAAGCCAATGGTACAAAGCTCAAAGATGTAGGCAAAAGCGTTTTCCAAGATATCTCGTTTAATACCGATAAATTGGGTGAAGAAAAGCAAAAAAACACCATTCTAAAAGACCTTTTAGAAGTATTTGCTGTGCGTGATTTGGATCTTAAACCAAGCCGTGTAGGGTCACTTGATGTGATTGGTAACGGTTATGAGTTTTTGATTAAAAACTTTGCTGCAAGTGGTGGTCAAAAAGCAGGTGAATTCTATACACCACCTGAAGTATCTGACTTAATTGCTGAGTTACTTGATCCACAAAAAGGCGACAGCATTTGTGACCCTGCATGTGGTTCTGGTTCATTGTTGATGAAGTGTGGTCGTAAAGTTGTATCAAATCATAACAGCAAAGAATACGCACTCTACGGGCAAGAAGCGATTGGTTCAACGTGGTCTTTAGCCAAAATGAACATGTTCTTGCATGGCGAAGACAACCACAAAATTGAGTGGGGCGATACCATTCGTAATCCAAAATTATTGGATAAGAATGGTGACTTGATGCTGTTTGATATTGTGACTGCAAACCCGCCATTCTCATTAGATAAATGGGGTTATGAGCAAGCTGAAAATGATAAGTTTGATCGTTTCCGTCGTGGTTTACCGCCAAAGACCAAAGGTGATTATGCCTTTATCTCACACATGATTGAGACGCTTAAACCTGTTACTGGTCGTATGGGTGTTGTGGTTCCACATGGTGTGTTATTCCGTGGCTCATCTGAAGGTAAGATTCGTGAAAAATTGATTAACGAAAACTTATTAGATGCGGTGATTGGTTTACCTGAAAAGTTGTTCTACGGTACGGGTATTCCTGCTGCGATTTTAATTTTCAAAAAGCAAAAGTCTGATGATTCGGTTTTGTTTATTGATGCAAGCCGTGAGTTTAAGTCAGGTAAAAATCAAAACAATTTAACTGAAGAGAATATTGCCAAGATTATTGAAACCTATCGTGCTCGTGAAAGTGTAGATAAGTATGCGTATTTGGCGACTTTGCAGGAAGTGAAAGACAACGATTACAACCTGAATATTCCTCGTTATGTGGATACTTTTGAAGAGGAAGCTGAAATTGATTTGGTTGCTGTACGTGCTGAGCGTGAGCAGTTAAAGACTCAACTTGCTGAGCTTGAAGTTCAGATGGCGAAGTATTTAGAGGAGTTGGGTTATGGTGCCTAATGGATGGAATAAGCAAACTGTTGGGGACCTATGTGATTTTATAAATGGCAATGGTTTCAAATCTTCAGAATGGTCGGATAAAGGGCTTCCTATTATTCGTATCCAAAACCTGAATGGTTCTAATAATTTTAATTATTATGAAGGTGCAGTTCTTGAAAAATGGATTGTAAATCAGGGGGATATTTTATTTGCTTGGGCCGGTTCCAAAGGTGTTTCTTTCGGAGCTAAATATTGGGATGGCCCAAAAGGTCTATTAAATCAACATATTTTCAGAGTAGAACCTAAAGCACATGTAGATAAAAAATGGCTTTTCTGGGTACTTTTAAAAGTGACTCAACGTGTTGAGAATATGGCACACGGATTTAAGGCAACGTTACTACATGTACAAAAAGCAGATATTACTGAGCAGGTAATTCTTGTTCCCTCTCTAGCAGAGCAACAAAGAATCGCCCAGATTCTTTCAACTTGGGATCAAGCGATTTCGGCTACTGAAAAAATGCTTGAAAATAGCCAACAGCAGAAAAAAGCATTGATGCAGCAACTGCTAACAGGTAAGAAGCGTTTGTTTGATGAGAATGGGGTGAAGTTTAGTGGGGAATGGCAAACATTAAGCTTGGATTCACTATTCTTCTTCAAAAAAGGTAAAGGATTATCCAAAGATAGTATTTCTGAAACTGGGCAGAACAAATGTATTTTATATGGTGAGTTATATACTAAATATTCAGAGGTAATTGATGAGATAGTAAGCAAAACTGATAGTTCTGAAGCTACGTTATCAATGAAAGGGGATATTTTAATACCTAGTTCAACAACTACGAGTGGCATAGATCTAGCAAATGCAACAGCATTACTTGAAGATAGTATTCTTTTGGGGGGAGATATAAATATTCTTAGACCTAAAGGGGAAATTTCTTCAGAATTTATGGCATATCTTTTAACTCATATTAAAAAATATGAGATTGCTTCTCGTGCTCAAGGGATAACTATCATTCATCTTTATGGATCTGATCTGAAAGATATTGAAGTTCAAATACCAGTAAGTGTTCAAGAGCAAAAGAAAATTGCTAAGTTCCTTTCTATCGTAGAGAAGGAGATGAATGTTTTACAAGGAAAAATCGTTTGTCTTAAGAAAGAGAAAAAAGCACTCATGCAACAACTTTTGACAGGTAAAAAACGTGTCAAGGTGGCTGCCTAATGATGCAAATAACACCTAGCTACTACCGCATTATGGCGGGTGCGAAGTCTGTGTTTGCTCAAGAGTTTTTAAAAGGCGGCTTTATTGCCGCCAACTGGAACATTGACCAAGACTTAACCCATGACTTACCTGATGATTGGCGTGAGTTTAATCATCGTTTTATCCCTGTTTATCTTGAAGCCTTACCTGACAAAACTAAGATTTCGGCAGGTTTAGCATGTGGCATGTTACATACCATCTGCAAAGGCATTAAACAGGGTGACATTATCCTTACACCTCGTGGGGATGGTCATTACCTCGTGGGTAAAATTATTTCAGACTACTACTACGTGCCTTCTGGTGAGTTAAGCCATCGTAGAAAAGTCGAATGGTTTGAACAAACTCTCCCTAGAGAACTGATGTCTCAAGAGTTGAAAAATTCATCGGGATCAGTAGGTACAGTTTGTAATCTGACCAAGTATGCAGAAGAGCTTAAATCGCTTATTGATGGCAAAGAATCAGTTGAGCATCTCGAACCTGATGAAGTGCTCGAAGACCCAACAGCTTTTGCTCTAGAAAAGCATTTGGAGCATTTCTTGGTGGAGAATTGGTCTAAAACTGAGCTAGGTACAACATACGACATCTATACCGAAGAAGGTCAATTGGTTGGTCAGCAGTATCCATCGGATACAGGACCTATCGATATCTTGGCAATCAGCAAGGATAAGAAAACGTTGCTTGTTGTTGAGCTAAAACGTGGTCGTGCAAGTGATCGTGTTGTGGGGCAAATTCAACGCTATATGGGTTATGTCAAAGATGAATTGGCTGAGGCAGATCAGCAAGTGAAAGGTGTCATCATTGCACTAGAAGATGACTTAAGAATTCGTCGTGCTTTGAGTGTGGCTCAGAATATTGAGTTTTATCGTTATCAGTTGAGTTTTAAGCTGAATAAAAGCTAATGCTACAGTGAAAATTGACGCTGATTAATCTTATTTGGCGTCACTAAATATTAAATGGATCGTTAGAAACAAGGATGTTTTTAATACTTTATGAACAATTAAATTTTGAGGGCTTTAATGTCAATTTCCCAAATGTTTCAAGACTTTTTAAGCAATATTAAAGTTGCGAATGAAGAGCAAATCACGTCACGTTATCAAGAGATAACAGGTGCATTAAACAAAAAATTTCGAAATACAGAATCGAAAACATCGAATCAATTGCAAGTTGGTTCCTATGGCAGATGGACTGCGATTAAAGGTATTTCTGATTTAGATATGCTGTATATCATGCCATCTTCAAAATGGGATGATTATAAAAATGGCGGACAATCAAAGTTATTAAAAGATACGAAAGATGCCATTCTTGAACGATATCCTAGGACTACTGTGTTTGTAGATCGATTAGTCGTATGTGTCCAATATACGAATTTCCATATAGAAGTACAGCCTGTATTTAAGCAAGAGGATGGCTCATATAAGTATCCAGATACTAAGAATGGTGGTAGTTGGAAAATTACTAAGCCTCAAGCTGAAATTGATGAAATGAAAAGCATGAATGATGCAAAAAATCGAAATTTGCGTCGTTTATGTAAGATGGCTAGAGCTTGGAAAAATAAGCATGGTGTTTCAATGGGGGGCTTATTGATTGATACGCTAGCTTATAACTTCATGAAATCAACAACTGAGTATGATGACAAGAGTTATAGTTCATATGATTGTTTAAGTAGAGACTTTTTTAAGTATTTATCCGAACAACCCGATCAAGATCACTATCAAGCTTTAGGTAGTAATCAGGATGTTAAAGTTAAAAGTAAATTCCAAAGAAAAGCTAAAAAAGCATATGAGAATTCGCTTAAAGCTATTGAAAATGCAGGAAAGAGTTCAGCTAACGATTATTGGCGAAAAGTATATGGAAATTCTTTCCCTAAAGCAGCAACTACTATCGTTAAATCAATGACATTAAGTGAGTTACGCTATAGACATACTGAAGAGTTTATTGAGGATAAATACCCAATAGATATACGTTATCCGTTAAAAATAGAGTGTGAAATTACTAAACATGGTGCATTCATAGATTTCTTAAGACATTTTAAAAGAAATCGTAAAAAATTAAATAGCGGAAGAAGTCTTAGATTCTACATTGATAAAAATGGGACGCCCTCTAGTTTACCAGAGCAAAAATATTCTGTTTTATGGAAAGTTTTGAATCGTGGAGAAGCTGCAAAAATTCGGGATTGTATTAGAGGACAAATTGTTGTGGATCTAGGGCAGAATCAAAAAACTGAAACTGCTGATTTTAATGGTGAACATATAGTGGAATGTTACATCGTTCAAAACGGTGTAGTTGTAGCTCGTGATCGCATTTATGTGCCGATTGAGGAGTGAAGATGAAGAAAGATGATTTACTTAAATGTATTGCTGATACGGGATACAACGTTGGATTTGGAGCAAAGAAGCATTTTGCTACTTATGATCTTGTAGAAAAATCACCAGGGTGGATTAGTTTTCTTTCAATTGCTTTTGGTATTTGTTGCTTGGCTTTTCAGGGGCTTTCCACAAATTTTCTTTCTGCATTATTCACAATACTCGGTGTAACTGGTCTTTATATCAGTATGTATGATGCAAAAAAAAGTGACTATGAGAAGGCAGGGGTTGAGCTGACCAAAATCTATAATCAGCTTAAAAATTTATATTATTCAGTGCAAAGTAAAAGTAATTCTGATGATTTATCGCTTTTAATTGAGGAGCATCGCCAATTAGAGCACCAATATTATGCAGTTGGTTTAAGTAAGCAGATATTGTTTAGCGATTGGTACGCACATTATAAATTCTTTTGGCAACATCAAATTGAATGGGTTGATGAGCAGAAAAAATTTAATTTTTTTCGAGATAAAGTACCTCTGAGTTTTTATGTATTTTTGGTTGCAGTAATCGTTTTGGCTATTTGTTTTATTTATAAAGCAAATCTTAGTGCATGTTTCGCAGTTTTATTTTAAAAATTTTGGTTAGGTATGAACGGTCTATCAATTAAGTTTCAAGAAGAATACAGTGCTAAGATCCCCGCATTAACATTGTTAATGAATTTGGGGTGGTCGTTTTTACCGCCATCACAGGCACTTGTTGCCCGTGATGGTAAACAAGACCAAGTGGTATTACGTCAAATTTTACGTAAAGAGCTCTCTAAACGTACTTTTCCATTTGCGGGTCAAGAATATCCACTTTCAGCAAAGTCGGTAGACAACTTAATTGCTGAAATCTGTAGCCCAGCTTTGAATGAGGGGCTACTGACTGCCAACGAAAAAATGTATAACCATTTGTTCTACGGTATGCCTGTAACTGAATTTGTAAATGGAAAAAAAGTTAGCCCAACGATTGCATTGATTGATTGGCATAACATCCATAATAATGACTTTTCATATACAGAAGAATTTGCTGTAACACGTTCAGGTGGAGTAGATACACGTAGACCCGATATCATTTGCTTTGTAAATGGTATTCCTTTAGTTGTGATTGAAGCAAAACGCCCTGATAGTCAGGCAAAGAAAGGTCCAACAATTAATGAAGGTATTTCTCAGACACTTCGTAATCAGCGACCTGATGAAATTCCACATCTGTTTGCATATAGCCAACTGATACTCTCTATAAATGGGCATGAAGGTCGTTACGGCACATGTAATACCCCTGCAAAATTTTGGGCTGCATGGCGAGAAGAAGATATTTCTGATGCAGAAATGTATGCGCTTAAAAATAAGAAATTAAGTGCTGTACAAAAAAACAGTTTGTTCGCATATCGTCATGCAGATGATCTCAAGTGGTATGAAAATCTAATTGCAGGTGGAGACTTAGCTGTTACAGGTCAAGATCAACTGCTGATCAGCCTATTAAAGCCTGAGCGACTACTCGAAATGGTTCGCCTATATACGCTTTTCGATAAGAAAGCAGGAAAAATTGTTGCTCGTTATCAGCAAATCTTTGGTATCAAACGACTCATTGAGCGTATTAGTACTAAGAACACCAAAGGTGGCCGTGAAGGTGGTGTCATTTGGCATACAACAGGTTCAGGTAAATCTTTTACCATGGTCTTTCTCAGTAAAGCATTGATCTTGCATGAAGCTTTAAAACAATGTCGTATATTGGTTGTCACTGACCGTGTCGATTTAGAAGATCAACTCAGTAAAACCTTTGTATCAGGTGGTGAACTGGCAGGAAAAAGAGACAAGCTAAATGCTATGGCGACTTCTGGCAAACGCTTGGCTGAACAAATTGGTAAGGGTACAGAGCGAATCATGTTCTCTTTGATTCAGAAATTTAACTCTGCAACCAAACTTCCTGAATGTGTCAATACAAGTTCAGACTTCATTGTCTTGATTGATGAAGGGCATCGAAGCCAAGGTGGTGAAAACCATGTGCGTATGAAACTCGCACTTCCAAATGCGGCATTCGTGGCATTTACAGGTACACCATTGCTTAAAGATGAAAAGACCGTTAACAAGTTTGGTCCTATTGTTCATGCGTATACGATGCAAAGAGCGGTAGAAGATAAAACCGTAACGCCTTTGCTCTATGAAGAACGAATTCCTGATTTAGATGTCAATGAACGAGCGATTGATACGTGGTTTGAACGGATAACAGAAGGTTTAAATGATCAGCAAAAAGCAGACTTAAAACGTAAATTTGCGAGAAAAGGTGAGATTTATACTGCGGATGATCGTATTCGCCTAATTGCGTTAGATATTGCCAATCACTTTGTGAAAAATATTGATGATGGTTTAAAAGGACAGCTTGCTTGCGATAGCAAGGCTTCAGCGATTAAATATAAAAAGTACTTGGATGAAGCGGGCTTGTTTGAGTCTGCTGTGGTGATGAGTCCACCTGATAGTCGTGAAGGAAATACTGATGTTGATGAATCCACTACCCCTGAAGTGACTCAATGGTGGAAGGAAAATGTCGGTACTCAGGATGAGCAAGCTTATACCAAACAAGTGATTGAGCGTTTTGAAAAAGATGATTCTCTGAAATTACTGATCGTGGTGGATAAGCTCTTAACAGGTTTTGATGAACCTAAAAATGCTGTTCTTTATATTGATAAAAATTTAAAACAGCACAATCTGATCCAAGCAATTGCGCGTGTAAACCGACTTCATCCAATGAAAAAGTTTGGTTTATTGATCGACTATCGAGGTATTTTAAAAGAATTGGACGCTACGATTCTTGATTATCAAGATCTCGCTGCTCGTACCCAAGGTGGCTATGATATCAATGATCTTACAGGCTTGTATACGCAAATGAGCTCTGAATACAAACGTTTACCTCGTTTGTATAAAGCGCTATGGGCGATTTTTGATGGTGTAAAAAATAAAAATGATCCAGAGCAGTTGCGCCAAGTTTTAGTCCCACGCATTGAAGAACGTGAGGGTGAGTTAGTCGATATTCACTTAAAAGTTCGTGATGATTTTTATGAAGCACTTACAGAATTTGCCAGTTGTTTAAAAGTTGCATTGCAGTCAGCAACCTTTTTTGAAGATAAAAGCTTTTCTGATGCAGATCGTCAGCACTACAAAGAAACAGTCAAACTATTTACAAGCTTGCGTCAGATTGTGAAACGAGATGCTGGAGAGACTATTGACTATGATCAGTATGTTGAGCAAGTCAAAAAACTTCTTGATAAGCATGTTGTGGGTATTGAGGTAAAAGACCCTGATGGAGTCTATGAAGTCGGCAAGATGGGCAAAGTGGCGCAACCTGAAGATTGGAGTGAAGAGAAAACACGTAATGAAACGGATATCATCAAAACTCGTGTAACGAAGATGATTGAACAGCAATTGCGTGATGATCCCTATGCTCAGGAGGCTTTCTCTAAGCTGTTACGTCAAGTCATTGAAGAAGCAGAGAAAGAGTTTGATCACCCATTGAAGCAACACATGCTGTTTAGGGAGTTTGAAGAGCAAGTAGAAGCTCGTCGTTTAGATGAAATTCCTGATGTATTCAGTGGTAATAAGCATGCTCAAGCTTATTACGGGGTCTTTAAGAAGCTATTACCTGAAGCATTCTCGATAATAGATCAACAGAATCAAGATAAGTGGATTGAGCTTGCTTTCGAGGTTGATCGTTCTGTCATGAGCTCTGTAGCTGAAAACTCAATTAATCCACAAAATATTGAAGCGGATATCCGTAAAAAACTATTACCTCAGATGTTCCGTGAATGTAAATCCATTGGGAGTGGTATGGATCAAGCCAAAAAAATTGTGGAAATGATCGTACAAATTACTAGGGTCGGTTTGAATGGGCTCTAGGATGAATACGCTGCCAGAGAAAAAGTTAAGCATTGTATATGGTGATGAAGTTATCGATTTTGAGGTGCTTGAAAGTTCTAGTCGTTCTCAAAAAATACTGATTAAAGTCTATGTTGATTGTCGGGTAGTTGTATCAACACCGTTAAATACAGATGATAAAACAATCATTGAAGCGGTAAAGCAACGCAGTCGTTGGATCTATAAGCAATTACGAGAGTTCCGTGAACAAAGCAAATTTATCACGCCTCGCCAATATAAAAGTGGTGAAAGCCACTTTTATTTGGGTAAACAGTATCAATTAAAAGTGATTCATGATGATACCAAGCCAAAAGGTGTAAAACTTCTGAGGGGACGATTGGAGGTAAACACCTTAGATACGGATATTGAAAGTATTAAATCTCATTTAAATGAATGGTACAGATCTCGAGCAAAAGTCATATTTGAAGTACGATTGAGGCAGATTCTTGAAAAAGCCTTATGGGTTGAAGCTAAGCCTGATATTCGACTCATGACAATGCGCACACAGTGGGGGAACTGTTCACCATCAGGTCTTCTTACACTGAACCCGCATCTAGTTAAAGCGCCCGCAATTTGCATTGATTATGTGATTCTTCATGAGTTATGTCATTTAGTTGAGCATAACCATAGTGATCGTTTCTACCAACTTTTGACTCAAATAATGCCTGATTGGGAGGTGGTGAAAGAAAGATTAGATAACATGGCAGCTAGGCTATTTAGTTAATTTATATAATGAAACGATCAAATAGTTAGGAAATACGCATCTACTAATGAGACATAGACAGTAATTTGCTAGTTTTAGTTTTGTCATATGGGGGGGTATTTACAGGCTCGTTTGTTAAATCCTTCGCCCTGTTACTAAACTTCTTCATTGATACTAAAACGGCTCATGAGGCTTTTAATAACATTTTGTTGTATTGTTAAGTTGTTCAAGCTATGGATATGTTCTTGCTCAATAATATCTAGTTGGCTCGCTATTTTGGGATACTCGTCTTTTAGCCCATTTATAAAATCTACCTCAAAGTTTTTTTTCACGATACTTTCTTGTACAGAATCCATTTTTTCACTTAAAGCTTTCGCTATATTTTCTTGTTTTTTTGCACTTCGATAATCATTCAGTCTTTCTGCTTCTGAATAAAGGAATGTATTCTTTTTTCGAGGGTTTATAAATTTTTTTAAATATCCACAATCAACCAGCACATTAGATCTCTTTCATAAATCAAAAACCGATCTTCTTTTTGGTTAATATTTGCACTCCGGACTTCTTAGCATTCGTGCATAATCTGCGGATGAAATACATCGATTCAAACAAGCTTTCTGATCCTCA
>NZ_VPED01000065.1:0-2844 GCF_013417335.1 Acinetobacter sp. YH16031 | reverse complement strand
GCTTTATATACAACTGCTTGGGTGTTGTATAGTCAAGCCTCACGAGCAATTAGTATTGGTCAGCTTCATGCATCACTGCACTTCCACATCCAACCTATCAACGTCGTAGTCTTCAACGGCTCTTTAGGAGACATAAAGTCTCGGGGAAATCTTATCTTGAGGTAGGCTTCCCGCTTAGATGCTTTCAGCGGTTATCCCTTCCGAACATAGCTACCCGGCGATGCGACTGGCGTCACAACCGGTACACCAGAGGTTCGTCCACTCTGGTCCTCTCGTACTAGGAGCAGATCCTCTCAAATTTCCAGCGCCCACGGTAGATAGGGACCGAACTGTCTCACGACGTTCTAAACCCAGCTCGCGTACCTCTTTAAATGGCGAACAGCCATACCCTTGGGACCTGCTTCAGCCCCAGGATGAGATGAGCCGACATCGAGGTGCCAAACACCGCCGTCGATATGAACTCTTGGGCGGTATCAGCCTGTTATCCCCAGAGTACCTTTTATCCGTTGAGCGATGGCCCTTCCATACAGAACCACCGGATCACTAAGACCTACTTTCGTACCTGCTCGACTTGTGGGTCTCGCAGTTAAGCGCGCTTTTGCCTTTATACTCTACGCGTGATTTCCGACCACGCTGAGCGCACCTTCGTACTCCTCCGTTACTCTTTAGGAGGAGACCGCCCCAGTCAAACTACCCACCAGACATGGTCCTCGCTCCCGATCAGGGAGCAGAGTTAGAACCTCAATATTACCAGGGTGGTATTTCAAGGACGGCTCCATGGCAACTAGCGTCACCACTTCAAAGCCTCCCACCTATCCTACACAAGTAAGATCAAAGTTCAATGTCAAGCTGCAGTAAAGGTTCACGGGGTCTTTCCGTCTAGCCGCGGGTACACCGCATCTTCACGGCGAATTCGATTTCACTGAGCCTCTGCTGGAGACAGCGCCGCCATCATTATGCCATTCGTGCAGGTCGGAACTTACCCGACAAGGAATTTCGCTACCTTAGGACCGTTATAGTTACGGCCGCCGTTTACTGGGGCTTCGATCAAGAGCTTCGCTTACGCTAACCCCATCAATTAACCTTCCAGCACCGGGCAGGCATCACACCCTATACGTCCACTTTCGTGTTTGCAGAGTGCTATGTTTTTAATAAACAGTTGCAGCGGCCTGGTTTCTGAGGCTGCCAACAGCTCAAGGAGCAAGTCCTATCACCGCCGGCAGCGTACCTTCTCCCGAAGTTACGGTACCATTTTGCCTAGTTCCTTCAGCAGAGTTCTCTCAAGCGCTTTGGTCTACTCGACCTGACCACCTGTGTCGGTTTCGGGTACGATTCCAGTGTAACTGAAGCTTAGAGACTTTTCCTGGAAGTATGGTATCAGCCACTTCACCAGTAAACTGGCTTGCTATCAACTCTCAGCATAGAGCACCCCGGATTTGCCTAAGATACATGCCTACAGTCTTCCACCTGGACAACCAACGCCAGGCTGACTTAACCTTCTCCGTCCTCTCATCGCATTACACTGAAGTATTGGAATATTAACCAATTTCCCATCGACTACGCCTCTCGGCCTCGCCTTAGGGGTCGACTCACCCAGCCCCGATTAACGTTGGACTGGAACCCTTGGTCTTTCAGCGAACGGGTTTTTCACCCGTTTTGTCGTTACTCACGTCAGCATTCGCACTTCTGATACCTCCAGCATGCTTCTCAACACACCTTCATCGGCTTACAGAACGCTCCCCTACCACTTGCAATAAATTGCAAATCCGCAGCTTCGGTACATAGTTTTAGCCCCGTTACATCTTCCGCGCAGGCCGACTCGACTAGTGAGCTATTACGCTTTCTTTAAAGGGTGGCTGCTTCTAAGCCAACCTCCTAGCTGTCTATGCCTTCCCACATCGTTTCCCACTTAACTATGATTTAGGGACCTTAGCTGGCGGTCTGGATTGTTTTCCTCTTGACTACGGACGTTAGCACCCGCAGTCTGTCTCCCGGATAGTACTCATTGGTATTCGGAGTTTGCATCGGTTTGGTAAGTCGGGATGACCCCCTAGCCGAAACAGTGCTCTACCCCCAATGGTATTCGTCCGAGGCGCTACCTAAATAGCTTTCGGGGAGAACCAGCTATCACCGAGTTTGATTAGCCTTTCACCCCTATCCACAAGTCATCCCCTGGCTTTTCAACGACAGTGGGTTCGGTCCTCCAGTTAGTGTTACCCAACCTTCAACCTGCTCATGGATAGATCACCCGGTTTCGGGTCTATACCCAGCAACTAAACGCCCTATTAAGACTCGATTTCTCTACGGCTCCCCTATTCGGTTAACCTCGCTACTGAATATAAGTCGCTGACCCATTATACAAAAGGTACGCAGTCACCACACGAAGTGGCTCCCACTGCTTGTATGCATGCGGTTTCAGGATCTATTTCACTCCCCTCACAGGGGTTCTTTTCGCCTTTCCCTCACGGTACTGGTTCACTATCGGTCAGTCAGGAGTATTTAGCCTTAGAGGATGGTCCCCCTATATTCAGACAAGGTTTCACGTGCCTCGCCCTACTCGACATCATCATATCAGCCCTTTCGTGTACAGGACTATCACCCACTATGGTTGCACTTCCCAGAGCATTCCACTAAAACTGATATGACTTAATGGGCTGTTCCCCTTTCGCTCGCCGCTACTGAGGGAATCTCAATTGATTTCTTTTCCTACGGATACTGAGATGTTTCACTTCTCCGCGTTCGCCTCATAAACCTATGTATTCAGTTTATGATACCGACCTTATAGCCGGTGGGTTTCCCCATTCAGACATCTCCGGATCACAGGATATTTGCCGCCTCCCCGGC
>NZ_VPED01000014.1:0-8029 GCF_013417335.1 Acinetobacter sp. YH16031 | reverse complement strand
AATAATTCAAGTGAATTTGTTTGAAAGAAGAACTTTAAAAGCTTTATTTTCACCCGATAAAATACCCATAAAACAAGAGGAAGCTCATTTGAGCTTCCTCTTGTGAAAAATTGTGGGACAGCAATGGTCTAGTGCCCCTTTTCTTGTCAATTCGGGCCTAATTTTCGCTTTATTCTCCAAACATCCAACTAGAATAACAATTAGAGGTACCCATGTCTGTTTTACCATCCAGCTCTTTAAAATTCGAATGCAAACACTGCGATAAGATCTATTTACATCACTATGCTAATGCCCAGCATCGTTATCCGCATTGTCCAGACTGCAAACAGGCAGGCTTATTGCTTGGACGGGCTGAAAAAGAAGACCTGTTACGTTATCCGCTTGAATTTGCATCTTCCTATGTTAAACAGACATTGCATATGCTAGGCAAACAACACTAATCACACCTAGAATCAACCCGATCACACTTGCAGGTTTGAGTCGTTCTTTAAAGATGAGCAATCCTGCAATCACACCAAAAATCACCACCAGAATATTCATGCCCGCAAATACAATCGCTGGCGTATCTTTGAGCATCATGTGTGCTTTGACGTAAAAAGCAATATTGGCAAAGTTCAACGCACCCAATAACAGACCGAAACCAATATCCTTGCCAGAACCCAGATGACGATATTGCAGCAGCAGATAGATCATCGACAGAATCATGGCGCAGATAAACATCAAGTTCAGTGCCACAGCAAATTGTAGACCAAGGCTGGTAGTATATTTCAACAAGACATCAATCAGTGCATAACCAAACCACACCAGGCCCAGAAAAAACATTCCCTGCCTGGAGCTTTCTGATGCCTGACGATGTGAGAATAGAATGCACAGTACGGAACTTATCCCTAAGGCAATACCAAGAATTTTGAGCTGGTTAAATTGTTCCTGAAAAATGAAATAAGCAGCGGCCAGTGATAATACGACTGATAATCGCTGGGCAATTTCAGTTTTTAAGATTCCTGCTGTTTGTAATGACTTGGCCAGAAATAGAAATACACTCGGTAATAAAACGCCAAGCGCCAGAATCAGTAGCCATGGAGTCTGACTCATGGAAATATGCTGAATGTCTGGCTTGAACCAGAAAAAACACAATACGCTAGCTGTGACATAATTCCAGCTAATCATGTGGATTGGACTCAAGCCTCTATTCTTAGCGATTTTTAAGAGTATTGAGACTGCAACACTACATAATGCTGCAATAAAAATCAGTTCCATATGCTGCTCTTATTCTTCATCTTTATTTATATATAAAAAAGCCCACATTCGCTGTGGGCTCTTCTTATAAATTATTCACAAGGAATTATTTATAACGCTCAACCATTTTCTCTAAAGAGATTGGACGAATCTTGTCTGCATTACCTGCAGTACCAAATGCTTCGTAACGGTCGATACAGATTTGCTTCATTGCATCTACAGTTGCGCTGAAGAATTTACGTGGATCGAATTCGCTTGGTTTTTCAGCCATCATACGACGCATTGCACCAGTAGAAGCTAAACGCAAGTCAGTATCGATGTTGATTTTACGAACACCATGCTTGATCGCTTCAACCAGTTGCTCAACAGGAACACCATAAGTTTCTTTGATGTCGCCGCCATACTGGTTAATCACAGCCAGCCATTCTTGTGGCACAGAGCTTGAACCGTGCATTACAAGGTGAGTATTTGGCAGTGATTCATGAATTTCTTTAATGCGGTCAATTGCAAGAATATCGCCTGTAGGTGGACGAGTAAACTTGTACGCACCGTGTGAAGTACCCACTGCAATAGCTAATGCGTCAACGTTGGTATCTGCAACGAATTGACGAGCTTCTTCAACTGAAGTTAGCAGTTGAGAATGGTCAAGTACGCCTTCAGCGCCTACACCATCTTCTTCGCCTGCCATACCTGTTTCAAGGCTACCCAAACAGCCGATTTCACCTTCTACTGAAACGCCACATGCATGTGCCATTTGTACAGTACGGCGAGTCACATCAACGTTGTATTCGTATGAAGTTGGTGTTTTACCATCTTCACCCAGTGAACCGTCCATCATAACTGAAGTAAAGCCTAACTGGATTGAACGTTGACATACGTCAGGGCTAGTACCATGATCCTGGTGCATTACCACTGGAATATGTGGCCATTCTTCAACTGCAGCCAAGATAAGGTGACGTAAGAATGGTGCACCTGCATATTTGCGAGCACCTGCAGATGCCTGCACGATTACAGGTGAATTCGTTGCATCTGCTGCGAGCATGATTGCGCGCATTTGTTCTAAGTTGTTTACGTTAAACGCTGGTACGCCGTAAGCATGTTCGCCGGCGTGATCCAAGAGCTGGCGCATCGAAATAAGAGCCATAATATCCTCCCAGGTAATGGGCCATATTCTACATGTTCAACTATTGCAATACAGCCAAAAAATACAATATTTTATAAAAAATCCCTGCAAAAGCAGGGATTTTTACTTGCATAGTCTGAGTTATGGTGTCATAGGCTCGGAAGCACCTGTTACAGATTCAGCTGCAGTCGCGGCATCTGCAGGTGCATTGGCAATTTCAGCCGGAACATCTGTATTTTTTTCATCCAGAACCGGTTTATCAATCGCATCAATTGCGGCTTGCTGTTCCGGACTAATAGTCTCTTCATTTACAGCTGTTGGATTTTCTACGTCCTCTGCCGGTGTATTTTTCTGCTGGGTACAGGCAGTAAACATAAAAGATGCTGCCAGCAATGCAGCTAAAATGAGGTGCTGTTTCATCTAAAGATCTCATCTTCATACTCTATTGTCTGCATCTTATGACAGCTTTATTGCACTTTAATGAATCAATGATGAACAGATCTGGAATAAATAAGCTTTAAAAATAAAAAAAAGCTGGCATCAAGCCAGCTTTTTACATTAGGGCATGCGATTAAGCACGTTCTAACAATACTGCTACTGCAGGAAGTGTTTTGCCTTCAACAAATTCAAGGAATGCACCGCCACCAGTTGAGATGTAGCCAATTTTGTCAGCAACTTCGTATTTGTCGATTGCAGCTAAAGTATCGCCACCACCAGCAATCGAGAAGCCTTCAGATTCAGCAATCGCTAAAGACAATGCTTTAGTACCTTCACCGAACTGATCTACTTCGAATACGCCGACTGGACCATTCCAGAGAATTGTTTTAGAGGTTTTCAGGATTTCAGCAAATGCTTTTGCAGTTTCTGGACCAACGTCAAGGATCATGTCATTGTCAGCAACATCTTCAACTTTCTTCACAGTCGCTTTAGCGGCAGTTAATGAACCCAGGAAGTCATCAAAGTTGATTTCAGAGGCATCAGCAACAACTACATCAGTTGGAAGTGGAACTGAAACTTTTGCTGCAATCGCTTTCGCTGTATCAATCAGGTCATTTTCACACAATGATTTACCCACATTGTAACCAGCAGCTGCAAGGAACGTATTTGCGATACCACCACCAACAATCAATTGATCACAGATATCAGACAATGAAGTCAAAACATCAAGCTTGGTAGAAACCTTAGAACCTGCAACGATCGCTACCATTGGTTTTTCAGGCGTTTTCAATGCACGGCCAAGAGCATCTAGCTCAGCTGCCAATAAAGGACCTGCTGCTGCTACTTTAGCTAAACGAGCGACACCTTCAGTTGATGCTTCTGCACGGTGTGCAGTACCAAATGCATCCATCACAAATACGTCGCAAAGTGCTGCATATTTCGCTGCAAGTTCAGGATTATTTTTCTTTTCACCTACGTTGAAACGGCAGTTTTCCAGTAAAACCACTTGACCCGGCTGAACTTCAACCCCATCCAGATAGTCTGTGAAAAGTTTTACTTCCTGACCCAATGCTTCAGTCAGATAAGCTGCTACAGGCGCAAGAGACTGTTCAGCCTTCGGCTCACCTTCAACTGGACGACCAAGGTGTGAATACACCATGACAGCCGCGCCCTTTTCTACTGCAGCTTTAATTGTTGGTAATGCAGCACGTAGACGCGCATCGCTAGTGATTACACCATTTTTAACCGGTACATTTAAATCTTCACGGATCAGAACACGTTTACCCGTCAGGTCAAGGTCAGTCATACGCTGAAAGTTCATTGTAGAGCTCTCTTTATAGATATTAAAAACGAGGCGATTTTAAATGATTATGCAGAAAAAGGTTAGCATCTTTTGCAGAAAACATTATGAATGCCAAAGTTTTGTTATGATAGAAAAAAGCTTCTTCCAGATTCAGTACCTATGTCGATACATCCTGATCCTAATCTTAACCGTCTTAATGTTCTGGGCGAGCCTTTGGCGAGCTGTTGTTTTGATCCCATTACAGGGTATTTCCGTAATGGCTTTTGCCATACCGCACCTACCGATCTGGGACAGCACACTGTCTGTGCACAGATGACCTCTGAATTTCTGAATTTTTCCCAGAAAGTGGGCAATGACCTGATTACACCGTTACCAGAACTGGGATTTCCTGGACTGCAACCTGGTGATTTCTGGTGTATCTGCGTGACACGCTGGGTAGAAGCTTATGAAGCTGGACAAGCACCACCGATCAAGCTGCAAGCCTGTCACAAAGCTGTCCTTGCTTACGTTCCTCTCCATATTTTAGAAGAATACGCTGTCTAATGAATACCGCAAAAATCATCTTGGCTTCTTCAAGCCAGACCCGTAAAGAACTGATGAACCGTTTACGCCTTGATTACGTATTGGTCGTCCCGGACATAGATGAATCACCCCAAGGTGAAAATCATGCGGATGAATTAGCCAAACGCCTGGCTTTTGAAAAAGCTCGTCATGTCGCTGAGCAACATCCTGATGCGATTGTGATCGGTTCTGATCAGGTAGCCTGGCGTGAAGGCGCACCAGATATCTTTATGGGTAAGCCTTTAACAATAGAAAAGGCCATTCGCCAGCTGCAGGCCAATTCGGACAAGATTGTGTATTTCAGTACGGCTCTTAGCGTTCAGCAGAAATCAACCGGTTTTGAACGTACGCTGGTAGAACATTACAAAGTCAAATTCCGCAAACTGTCTCAAGCGGAAATTGAGCGTTATGTAGAGATCGAACAGCCCCTGCATTGTGCCGGTAGTTTTAAATGTGAAAGCCTTGGGATTAGTCTGTTTGAAACCATGATCGGGCAGGATCAAACTACCCTGATGGGTATGCCGATGATTCAGCTATGCAATATTCTGCGTGAGCTAAAGATTTTAGTTCCTTAATCCTTTAAAGAAGTAATAAAAAAGCAGTCCCAAGACTGCTTTTTTAAATCATGATAATACTTAACCAATAATTAGCTGGTTCTCAGACAAAAGCTGCTGCAAAGTGAGTCCTTGCTGATTTTCCAGAATCAGTAGATCTATGCACTGGAATTCTGATTCTGATCCATCTCGGTCAACACGAATCACTGCATGACCGTCTATATCCTCAACTGTAATATAGTCATTGATATTACTTAGGTCAGACAGTAAACCATCAAAGAACTCTTTATCAAACTGGATAACATCAACATCCAGCAAGTTAGAGTTTTGCCCTGAACCTGCTAAATTAAAATCGATCCAGGTATCTACACCATGACCGGCAGTTGCATCCGCTGCATCTAATACTTCGTAGACCAAAGTATCCACACCTAAGCCTGAAGAAATCAGGTCATTACCTTGATCAGCATAGATGGTGTCATTCCCCGCACCCGCGATAATAATGTCATCACCACTGCCCGCCTTGATAATATCATTACCGCCATGGGTATCATTTTCCTTGATAAAGTCTCTAAAGTGTTTTTTGAGGTAGGTATAGACTTCTTGCTGGGTTAATACCTCACCTACAGTTTTTTGTGATTTCAAGTATTCTTCAATCACAATATAACCAGAACCTTGCGAAGAAATACGTCCATCCCAAGTCAGGTGATCCGTATTGATCGTATCCGCAAAGATGACATCGGCACCGGCACCGGCATGAATATTATCATGACCCATCGGATTGAGCTGAGTAACCAGTTGTTCTCCAATAATATAAGCCATCAATTCTTGCGGAGTTTTCAGTACAGCAACCGAGCCTTCACCAATAGCAACTTTCTCCCCCTGTTCATTGGTATTGTCATATAGTTTAAGCGTTTCCTCTTTTGGATGAAGAATACCTGCCGCAAACACTTTTGAGAGTTGATCTAATTTGGCAAAATTTGTCTGGTTACTAGAAATATTGTCGGTCGGTTCACCATCCGTAATGAAATAGGTCTGGTTTTCATAACCTGAATTTTTGATATTCGCGCTATTAAACCAGTCAGTTGCCTGTTTAAAGGCTTCATTATAGTCAGTTCCTCCTGATGAGAAGGTTCCGGAAGTTGCAGTAATCTTTTGACTAATCCACGACTCTAGTTCTGCGAGTTTTTTTGGATCTTTTAAGCTTTGAGCAGAAATTTCGATAGATTTTCGATTGCCTGAATAGTTGAATCCCCAAGAATCTTTCGAACTAAAGGTCATAATTTTGAAATTAATCAGGCCATCATGCTTGGCTAAAATGGAACTAAAATGTTTGAGCACTTCTTGCACCATTTGTGCATAAGTCATATTTTTACCATTATATTTAATGGTGCCCGCCATACTGCCAGACAGGTCAATTAACATGGCGATATTGTAGTTTTTACCGGCTTCAGTATAAGTTTGTACTCCACCCAAATCACCCACCAGGATATCTTCAGAACTTCCTCCGACAATATCATCATCTCCATCACCACCAACCACAATCTGTGCCGAGGTAATTTCAACAGGAATAGTTCCTATTACAGGTTGAGACGGCAGGCTTTCTAATTGAGACTGAATATCTTTAACGATACCAATCACTTCCACCTGCGTATCCATACGCAAATGCCCTGCTGGAACATCAACACTCCATGAATTATCTGCCTCATCAATAACAGCTTCATAAGTCTTGCCAGCGACTTTTACTTCAACTTTGACAGCTTCACTACCTGCCGAACCCGAAATACTTCCTTTAATTTTTACTGAAGTCGTAATTTCTGGATCTTTCAGCAAAGCAATAGGCTCAATTGAAACTTCTGCTAAAGGTAATACCCAAATGTTTGATGAAGTTAAGCTATCTGCCTGACGCTGGGTTTCTAAATCCACTACTGTAGCGAGTACTATATATTGACCAATATTAAGTGCTTGCGGAACCTGAATACAGAAATGACCAGCTTCATCCACACACGTGGTAAGAATTTGAATATCTCCAGATCCATCACTTATTTTAAGTATAACTACACTCCCGGCTGACGCATTTGAATAGCCACTTAAAACCGGGTATTGCTCAGTGCTTTTTTCCGGCTCTTCAAGGCATACAGTTAAGTTATCTACAATAGCTTCTGCATATGAGCAGCTAGTACGGTTACTATTAGGTTCAGTCACGCTGACTTGTACGCTATATTGCCCATCTGCCAAGGCATCTTCCACTACCACCTCAAACAGACCACCTTTCGCTACTGTTTTCAGGGTTTGTTCATTTCCTGCGGCATCTATCACCACGACTATGATTTTTGTGCCATCAGCTAATGAAGTAGTACCACTGATAGTCGGATATTGCTCAAAACTATCCTCTAAGGGATTCAACTTTACACTTACAGCATAAACTTCGGCTGCTGATTCCGTACTGGCAGTACGCTCACTTTCAATTTCTGTCACGCTGGCTTCAACACAATACTGGCCATCTGCCAGAATATCTGGCATTTGTGCTTCAAACACACCGTTTTGAGCTGTTGTTATTAAAGTTTGTACTGAATCTACTGAATCCCTAATAACAATAACAATTTCACTTCCATCTTGGGCATTGGTTTGACCAGTAATAACTGGACGCTGTTGATACCCACTTTCTAATGAAAGGCAAATTTCCAAATTTGAATCAACTGGATCCACCGGATCTACAGGATCAATCGGGTCTACTGGATCTATTGGATCTATTGGATCTATTGGATCTATTGGATCTATTGGATCTATTGGATCTATTGGATCTATTGGATCAAC